>NZ_JANQDB010000017.1:0-20775 GCF_024723675.1 Campylobacter sp. 1569 | reverse complement strand
GATAAACAAGAAGATAAACAAGAAGATAAACAAGAAGATAAACAAGAAGATAAACAAGAAGATAAACAAGAAGATAAACAAGAAGATAAACAAGAAGATAAACAAGAAGATAAACAAGAAGATAAACAAGAAGATAAACAAGAAGCAGATCCTAAGGTTAAAAGAGCTTTATTGATATTTGCTTTGGGGATTTTAACCATTATTTTCTTTGGAACTTTTACGAATTTATTGCCTCATTATGAGCTTGCAAATGGTAAAATAGAAAGACTTTCTACCCCAAATTTAATCCAAATGATCATGCTTGCAACAGCTTGTTTGATTATGCTTTTTGCTAAAGTTCCTGCTAATAAACTTGGTGAAGCTTCTGTATTTAGATCAGGACTTATAGGAGTTGTAGGGGTTTTTGTATAGCTTGGATGACAGGAACATTTTTTGAAGCTTATAAGCCTTTATTTAGCGATTCTTTATCACATGTTGTAGAGGATTATCCGTATTTATTTGGGGTGGCTTTATTTGCCTTTTCTATGGTGATTTTTTCTCCTTCAGCAACGGTAGCTGCTTTAATGCCTTTGGGTGTGAGTTTGGGAATTCCTCCTCAAATTCTTATTGTACTTTATCCTTATGTGAGTGGAGATTTTATAGTTCCAGGTGCTAATCAAATAGCATGCGTGGCTTTTGATAGAACAGGCACAACAAAAATAGGTAAATTTGTAATCAATCACTCTTACTTAAGACCGGGGTTTGTTTTGATTATTAGTGCGACTATTGCGGGTTATTTTATCTCTAAGCTTGTATTTTAGCTTAGAGATTGTTTTTAAGTTTTTGTAGATATCTGTAGACGCTAGGTTCTGATATATTAAGCGACTTAGCAACTATAGGTATGCTTCCTTTGATGTTAAAAATTCCTTTTGAATGAAGCTTTTTAATAATCTCATCTTTTTGCTCAGTGCTTAAGCTATATCCTGAATTTAAATATTTCAAATCTATGTTTTCAGCTAAAATATCTTCTATAGAATGACTAAGTGTTTCTATATTACTCACATTATGTAAATTTACATTGTTTTGATTATGAATATCTAATAAATCACTAAAATCATTGATTTTTTCAAGTTCTATGATTTTACTAATAGCATTTCTAAGCTCTGTGGTATCGTGATTTATACATAAAATCCCTACGATTTTATTTTGATTTTTAATGAAAAAAGTTGATCCAGTAACGATCTTAGACTTTCCAACCTTTGCTTTATAATCACATAAAAAGTCTTTGTTTAAATACTCTTTTTCTTGTACAAGCTCGCTTGCAAAAGAAGTTAATGGAGAATTAATCGTTCTTCCGCTAATGTGGTTATTTGCAATGGCTGCTATATAGGAACCCTCAGGTGCAATCACATGAAAAACGATTTCGTATTGATCTCCAAGCACCTGTCCTAAAAACTGAGTAAGTTTGATAAATAATTCTTTTTGTTGTTCATCCATGATCTAGACCTTTTTGTTGTTTTTTGTTATTTTACAAAATATTTTCATCAAAGTTGTTAATATTTACAACAATAAAAAAAATTATTATTATGATAAAAAAATATTGACAATTTATTATTATGATGATAATATTATATTATGATTTCATTTAAACACAAGGAGTATACATGGCAAATTATCCAAAGGCTATAGGACCATATTCAGCTTATAGAGAAGCTAATGGTTTGTTATTTATTTCAGGACAACTTCCTATTAATCCACAAAGTGGAAACATAGAAAGTGAAGATGTAAAAGAACAAACAAGACAATCATTGTTAAATATCAAGGCTATATTAGAAGAAAATAATCTTTATTTTAATAATGTAGTTAAAACGACTTGCTTTTTAGCAAATATTGATGATTTTGTGGCTTTCAATGAGGTTTATTCTGAATTTTTCGCAGCTCCATATCCTGCAAGAAGTGCTTTTGCGGTAAAAGATCTTCCTAAGGGAGCAAAAGTGGAGATAGAGGTTATTGCTCATAAAGGATAGAGCATGTTGGGTTTATTTTTTGCAGGATGTTCTGTATTTTTACTTGTATTTATGCTCTATAAAAAAATCAACGCCCATATGGCGTTGCTTTTAAGTGGTTTGTTCTTGTTAGCTTTAGCAGGAATTTTTGGACTTTCTCCTATCATTAGTGAAAAGCAATCTTTGCATTTAGGACTTTTTGATATTTTCCAAGTTGTTAATACAAATATGTCAAGCACTCTAGCAGGGCTTGGACTTACTTTGATGTGTATAGCGGGATTTTCTGCTTATATGGATCATGTGGGCGCAAGTTATGCTTTATTTAAAGTGTTTGAAAGACCTTTAAAGGCAGTAAAATCACCTTATGTTTTATTGCTAGTTTCATATTTTGTAATTCAGTTTTTAGTGCTTTTTATACCTTCACATGCAGGTTTGGCACTTTTACTTATGGTTACAATGTATCCTATTTTAGTGCGCTCAGGTGTTTCTAAGCTTTCTGCGCTTTCAATTATAGCTATTTGTCAATACATTGACCATGGCCCAGGCAGTGGTAATGTGATTTTAGCTGCAAAAACAGCTGAAATTGATCCTGCGGTGTATTTTGTGCATTATCAGCTTCCTACAACTGTGCCTATTATCATAGCAGTGGGTATTGCGATTTATTTTTGCTCAAAATATTTTGATAAAAAAGAAAATTTTGTTTTTAATCGTGATGAGATAGAAAAAGAGTTATCAGAAAATGATAGCAAAAAAGAAGAGGTGAAAAAACCACCTAGAATCTATGCGATTTTACCTATTATACCTTTGGTGTTAATTTTGGGTTTTAGTAGTGTTTTAGATAGCATTATGGTATTAATGGGATTTGCAACCATGGAAGAAGTTAAAGCCGCTTCATCTACTGCTATTAAAATGAATGTGCCAGTTGCAATGATGATTTCAACCTTTATTGCAATTATTTTTGAAATCATTCGTTATAGAAGTTTGATTGATACTTTAAATTCTATTATGGTATTTTTCAAAGGTATGGGGCATTTGTTTGTAATCACAGTTTCTTTGATCGTTTGTGGTCAAGTTTTTGCAAACGGACTTTTATCAGTTGGCTTTGTAGATACTTTAATAGGTTTTGCAAAAGATGCAGGTTTTGGAGTGCTTGCTATTATTATAGCAGTTTCTATTTTGCTTGCTGTATGTGCATTTTTAATGGGTTCAGGAAATGCAGCATTTTTTTCTTTTGCGCCACTTATTCCAAATATAGCAAAATCTTTTGGGGTTGAAACCATAGCTATGATAGCACCTATTCAAATCATGACAGGTTTTGGTAGATGTGTTTCACCTATTGCACCTGCTATTTTGGCAATTTCGGCTATAGCTAAGGTAAATCCATTACAAGTTGTGAAAAGAACGGCTATTCCTATGCTTGTAGCTGCTATTGTTAATGTGATTATGACTTATATTTATCTATAAAAAGGAGTACAAAATGAACAACAAAACTAAATTAATCCACCTAGGAAGAGGCGATCAAAATGCTGAAGTAAGATCAGTTAATCCAACTTTAATGCGTGCATCAACTATACTTTTTAAAGATCATGCAACTTGGCAAAAATACCGTGAGTTAAGAAAAACAGATCGTGTTTTAAGTTATGGTGCTAGAGGAACAGCAACTAATTTTGAGCTTGAAAAACTAATTTGTGAGCTTGAAGGTGGCTATAGAGCGCAACTTTTCCCAACAGGACTTGCAGCATTAGCTATGGTGCTTTTAAATTATGCTAGTAAAGATGCTCATTTTTTAATCACTGATGCTATTTATGGACCTGTTAGAACAATTTGTGATTTATTTTTAACTAAAATGGGTGTAGAAATTGACTTTTTAAAAGCTGATGCATCTGATGTAGAGGAAAAAATCAAACCAAACACAAAATTAATCCTTTGTGAAAGCCCAGGTTCTATACTTTATGAAATCATAGATTTGCCAAAACTTTGCGAAATTGCGCACAAACATAACATACCAGTAGCGATTGATAATACTTATTCAAGCGGGTATTTTTTAAATCCGCTTGAGCTTGGAGTAGATATTTCAGTAATTGCCGCAACTAAGTACTTAAGTGGGCATTCAGATGTTACTATGGGTATAGTAGTGATTAATGAAAAAGAATGGAAAAATTTTGACAAATTGCCAGAAGCTTTAGGATTTACTACAAGTCCTGATGATGCTTATTTAGTGCTTCGTGGTATGAGAACTTTAGATGTAAGAATGAAAGCACATGAAAAAAGTGCAGATGAGGTAGTAGAGTTTTTACAAAGTAGAAAAGAAGTTAAAACAATTTTTTATCCAAAATTAAAAACTCATCCAAACCATGAAGTTTTTATGCGCGATCATAAAGGTGCTAATGGTATGGTAACGATTGAATTTGCAGATGGCATTTCTAAAGAACAAGCCATTGAGTTTGTAGATAATTTAGAGTATTTTTCAATCGGTGCAAGCTGGGGTGGATATGAGAGTTTAGCTACTGTTACTACTCCGCCAAGAACAGCAACAGATTGGAGTGCTAGAGGACCTTTTGTGAGATTTCATATAGGTCTTGAAGATAGTAAGGATTTGATTGCTGATTTAAAACAAGCATTTGAAAAAATAAATTTTAAAGGATAAAACATGGGTGTGAGTGTATTTGATATGAGGTTGCTTCAAGATTCTTGGAGCACCCCTGCAATGAGAGCTATTTTTAGTGAAGAAAATAGAATTCAAAAATGGCTTGATGTAGAAGCTGCCCTGGCGAAAGCTCAAGCAAAACTTGGCATTATCCCTAATGAAGCAGCTATAGAAATAGCTAAAAAAGCGCATTATAAATTTATGGATATGGATTTTATTTTTGCTGAGTTTAAAAAGACTAAACACCCTTTAGTACCTACTGTGCGTGGTTTAGAAAAAGCTTGCGAAAATGGTCTTGGTGAATATGTGCATTTTGGTGTAACAACGCAAGATATCATTGATACAGGCATAGTTTTACAATTTAAAGAAGCTATGGCTTTAATCAAACAAGATTTAAAAGATATAGCTAAAAATTTAGCAAAAATCGCAAAAGAGCATAAAAATACAGCGATGATGGGAAGAACCTTAGCTTTACAAGCTTTACCTATAACTTTTGGACACAAAGTTGCCATTTGGCTTAGTGAGCTTAATCGCCACTATGAAAGAATTATTGAACTTGAAAAAAGATTATATGTAGGATTAATCGTAGGTGCAGTGGGAACTAAAGCAAGCTTAAGTGACAAGGCTAATGAAGTAGAAAAACTTACTTTAGAAAGCTTAGGTTTAGAAGTTCCTGATATCTCATGGCAACCAGCAAGAGATCGTTTTATCGAGCTTGGTTATGTTTTAGGCAATATCAATGCAACCTTTAACAAAATCGCACATCAGCTTTTAATCTTAGCTCATAATGAAATCGATGAAATTGCTGAACCTTTTGGAAAAGGTCAAGTAGGAAGCTCTACTATGCCTCATAAAAGAAATCCTGCAGTAAGTGAAAACGCAGTGACTGTAAGTAATGCCCTAAGAGCTAATATTGCAATTTTAAGCGATATAGAAAGACATGAGCATGAAAGAGATGGCCAAGTTTGGAAAATGGAATGGAAGCTTTTACCAGAAGCATTTTTAATGCTTTCAGTGGTATTAGCAAATATGAAATTTGTTTTTGATGATTTAGAAGTTAAAAAAGATAAAATGTTAAAAAATCTTGATACGCTTAATGGCTTTGTGTTAGCAGAGCGCGTGATGTTTGCTTTGAGTGATCATTATGGTAAACAACATGCACATGAAATTGTTTATGAAAATGCTATGAGAGGTATAGAAAATCATAAAACTTTCAAAGAAGTTTTACTTGAAGATGAGCGTGTAAGTAAGGTTTTAAGTGAAAAAGATATTGATGTTTTAATGGATGCTACAACTTATGTAGGTTATGCACCAAAATTAGTTGATGAGTTCTTAGAAAAAATCGCTAATGCACAAATTCTAAAGTAGGAAAAAATGTATTTAAGTGAAAAACTAGCCGAATTTATCATAAATTTAGATTATGAAGCTATTCCTAGTGAAGTAAAGCAAAGAGCAAAAGAGCTTATGCTTGATGCACTAGGAACAGCCCTAGCTGCTAAAAATGAAGCTTGTGTTTTAAATGCAACTAAGGTCTTTGAAGCTTTAAGCGTAAATCCTAGTGAAAAAATTTGGAGTGGGGATAAAAAGCTTGATGTAATTTATGCTGCGATGGTAAATGCTATCGCAGCACATGCCCTTGATTTTGATGATACTCATACTGAAGCTATTTTGCACGCTAGTGCTATTTTAACTCCACTTTGTTTAACTTATGGATTTAGTGTAAGTAAGGATGGAAAAAAAGTTTTAAAAGCCTTTATTGTTGGTTGGGAAATTGCTGCTAGAGTGGGTATAGCAAGCAAAGGAAGTTTCCATAAACGCGGCTTTCATACTACAGCTATAGCAGGAATTTTTGGCAGTGTGGCTGCAAGCTGTGTTTTGCTTGATTTAAACAAAGAACAAATCATCAATGCACTAGGTTTAGCAGGAAGTTTTGCAAGTGGGGTGAATGAGTTTTTATCTAATGGGTCTAATTCTAAAGTTTTACACATAGCTAATGCTTTGAAAAATGGAATTTTAGTAGCAAATTGCGCAAAAGCTAATATGAGCGGTCCTTTGAGTATATTTGAAGGAAGGGATAATATCTTTAGAGCTTTTGGCTTAGAAGATGAGTGTGATAAAAATGAACTTTGCAAGGGCTTGAATGAAATTTGGCAAGTAATGCAAGTTTCGTTAAAACCTTATCCAAGCTGTCATTTTGCACATGGGCTTATTGATTGTGCTATGAGTTTAAGAAATGATGGCTTAAAAGCACAAGATATCAAAAGTATACATTGCTTTGTAGATGAGGTGCCAATTTCATTTATCTGTGATCCAATAGAAGCAAAATACACTCCACAAAGTGCTTATGCGGCCAAATTTTCTATGCCTTTTTTAATGGCTTTGGCATTTTTTGATGGCAAGATCACTTTAAAATCTTATGAAGATTTAAGCAGGAGTGAAGTAATAGAATTTGCTAAAAAAATTAGCTATGAAAAGAAAAAATCTAGTGGTTTCCCTAAATACTTTCCAGGGCATTTAGAAGCTGTTTTAAATGATGGAAGAGTAATTAAAAAAGATGTGTTTATAAATAAAGGAAATTTTGATAATCCTTTAAGTTTTGATGAATTAAAAGATAAATTTCTTTCTAATGCTAGCATAGCACTTTCTTTAGAAAAGGCTGAGGAATTAGTCAAAAAGCTCCAAAATTTAGAAAATCTAAATGGTTTTGATTTCTAGCAATCTCATTTTTTGAGATTGCTTATTATTTTAAAAAAGAAATAATTTAATTTTTTATATAATGTTTTATCTTAGTTTTTGTAAGGAAAAACATGACTTTAGATACATTAAAAGATAATGAAGAAGCTCTTATAGTAGGTTTTGAAGCAGATAAACAACTCCAAGCAAGACTTTTTAGTTTTGGTTTTGCAAAAAACAAAAAAGTTAAAAAAATTCGCTCTTCCATAGCAAATTCTACTATTATGGTAGAACTTGATACAACTTGCGTGATTTTACGCTCAAGTGAAGCAAAAATAATACAAATTTCAAAAGAGTTCTAATGAAAGAAATCATCGTTGCTTTAGTAGGTCAGCCAAATGTTGGTAAAAGTTTATTAATTAACGCACTTTGTAAAGCTAATATGAAAGTTGGAAATTTTAGCGGTGTTACAGTTGAAAAGGCTGAGGCTAGATTAATTTATAAAAATTATGAGTTTAAATTTATAGATTTACCAGGAACTTATGCATTAGATGGTTATAGCGAAGAAGAAAAAATCACAAAAGAATTTTTAAAAAAGGGTAATTTTGATCTTGTAGTAAATGTGCTTGATTCTACAAATTTAGAGCGTAATTTGATTTTGAGTGCGTCTTTAATAGAAGCTAAAATTAAAATGATTATGGCTTTAAATATGCAAGATGAAGCTAAAAATGAGGGTTTTAGTATAGATTTTAAAATTTTATCCCAACTTCTAAATACGCCTTGTCTTGGCGTGTGCGCTAAAACCAAAGAAAATCTAAATACACTTTTGGATTTAATCATTTCAACCCATGAAGCTAAATTCGAAGCTAAAGAGCGTGTTTATAGTGATATCATAGAAGAAGAACTCGCAAAAATAAGTGAATTTTTAAATCAAAATGAAATCACTTATTTAAATTTTTCTACAAAAGATTTAGCGCTTGCTTTACTTAAAAATGAAGCTAATATAGTCATTTCGCGCGCTTTGAAAAAAATACTTGATGAAGCTTTAGAAAAAATTTATATGGCATATCATAGCAAAGATATGGAAAGTATTTTTAAAGAAGAGCTGATTGCTTTTGCAAATGGTATATGTGCTAAGGTTTTAAGTAAGGGTGTTAAGTATAAAAATCATACTAAAGAAATAGACTCTATTTTAATTAATAAATTTTTAGGAATTCCTATATTTTTGTTTTTTATGTGGGTTTTATTTCAGCTAACCTTTACTTTAGGGCAAATTCCTATGGATTATATAGAAATGTTTTTTGCTAATTTAGGTGATATGGTAAAGAATAATATTAGCAATGAATTCATCGCTTCAGCATTAGCTGATGGTGTTTTAGGTGGGGTTGGTGCGGTTGTAACTTTTTTACCAAATATTATGATTTTATTTTTTGGCATAGCCTTACTTGAAACAACTGGATATATGACTAGGGTTGCATTTTTACTAGATGGAATTTTATATAAATTTGGCTTACATGGTAAAAGTTTTATCCCTTTAATCACGGGTTTTGGTTGCTCGGTGCCTGCTTTTATGGCTACAAGAACTTTAAAAAATAAAAAAGATAGATTATTAACTCTTTTTATTATTAATTTTATGAGTTGTGGTGCAAGGCTTCCTGTATATGTGCTTTTTGTCGGAGTGTTTTTTCCTGCTGATGTGGCGGGAAATTATCTTTTTGGGATTTATCTTTTGGGTGCGTTTTTGGGCTTAATTGCAGCTAAGATTTTAAGAATGAGTGCTTTTAGAGGACAAGATGAACCTTTTGTAATGGAAATGCCAAAATATAGAATGCCAAATTGGAGCTTAGTATGGTTTATGGTGTTTAACAAAGCAAAAATGTATTTAAAAAAAGCAGGAACATTTATTTTGATAGCTTCTTTGCTTATTTGGTTTGCGAGTAATTTTCCTGCACAAGAAAATAATACTCAAGATGCTTTAACTCAAGAGCTTCAAATAGAAAATAGTTATCTTGGACAATTTGGTAAAGCAATAGAGCCTATTTTTGTACCACTTGGCTTTGATTGGAAACTTAGTGTATCTTTGGTGAGTGGTTTAGCGGCTAAAGAAGTGATGATTTCTACTATGGGTGTGCTTTATTCTTTAGGTGATGAAGTTGATGAGACAAGTTTAAATTTACAAGAAGCTATAAGAGAAAATATCCCTTTTAGTACAGCAGTAGCTTTTATACTTTTTGTTATGATTTATAATCCTTGCTTTGCAGCAACTATAGTTTTTGCTAAAGAAGCAGGAAATAAAAAATATGCATGGTATCTTTTTATATTTACATCTTTATGTGCGTATTTGGTTGCATTTATAGGGATCAATATTGCTAAATTGATAATTTAATCATCTTTATGATGATTAAATTTCCATTTTTTGCTCTAAGGAGTGTTGCCAAAAAGCTATTTCAAGTCTTATGGTAGTGTAAAAAATTTCACTTAATTTTTTAAATTTTTCTTCACTAATGCTATCGGTATAAGAATTAAAAAAGTCTTTAAATTCTTTGATTTCATCTTGAAATTCTTTTCCCGCATAGGTTAAAATCCACTCTTTGTAAGGATGATTTTCTAAGCTTTTTTCATTAAGTCTTTTGTAAATTTCTTCTCCTATATATGCATAGCCTATAGCACAAGCACTCAAAGCACATAGCATATCTAAATAATCTCCATTTTGTCCCACACCTAGTAAGTACCTTGTATAAGCAATATTGGTTAAACTTTCATCTTTATAGTCTAGTTTTTCTACATCAATACCTAGCTTTAAAATACTTCTATGAAGCTCTAATTCTCCTTCTAAAGTGTAGTTTTGATTTTTAATAGCAAATTGAATTTCTTTAGCATTATTTGCATTTAAAGCAAGCAAAGCATAGCATTTTGCATAATTATTTAAAAAGATATAATCTTGTTTAAGATAAAACAAAAATACATCTTTTTCTAAAGTGCCATTTTGAAGTTTTTTTACAAATTCATGATGGATATATTGATCCCAAGTTTTTTTATTTTCTTTTATAAGTCTATCCAAAAGCATTAATATTAATTTCCTTTGTTAAAAATTAAGCTTTTATTTAAACACAGATAATTAAATTTTTCGTAATAATCTTTAATTTTTAACTTTTTAAACAAGAAATTTATTTTTTTATTGTAAAATGCGTTTTAATTTTTTAAACTAGGAGATAAAAATGGCAATTTTTGATGATGTAAAAAAAGTAGTTGTTGAGCAACTTAGTGTTGATGAAGATGCAGTTAAAATGGAATCTAAAATCATTGAAGATTTAGGTGCAGATTCTTTAGATGTTGTTGAATTAGTTATGGCTTTAGAAGAAAAATTTGATGTAGAAATTCCAGACAGTGATGCTGAAAAACTAGTAAAAATCGAAGATGTTGTTAATTATATAGAAAATCTTCAAAAATAATTTTAATAAGGAGTGCGGTTTGAAACGCGTTGTAGTAACAGGTATAGGAATGATCAATGCTCTTGGTTTAGACAAAGATAGCTCATTTAAAGCGATTTGTGATGGTAAAAGCGGCGTTGATAAAATCACTCTTTTTGATACCACTGATTTTCCAGTGCAAATTGCTGCTGAAGTGAAAAATTTTGATCCTTTAAGTGTTTGTGATGCTAAAGAGGTTAAAAAAATAGATCGTTTTATACAACTTGGTATTAAAGCAGCAAGAGAAGCTATGGAAGATGCTAAATTTGATGAAACTTTAAACAAAGAAGAATTTGGTGTAGTTTCAGCAGCTGGTATAGGTGGTTTACCAAATATAGAAAAAAATTCTGTTACTTGTGCACAGCGTGGACCACGCAAAATTACTCCTTTTTTCATACCATCAGCTTTAGTTAATATGCTTGGCGGGATTATTTCGATCGAACATGGATTACAAGGACCAAATATCTCATGCGTAACTGCTTGTGCGGCAGGAACTCATGCTATAGGCGAAGCTTATAAAAGCATAGCTTTGGGTAATGCAGATAAAATGCTTGTAGTAGGCGCTGAAGCAGCCATTTGTGCTGTAGGTATAGGTGGCTTTGCTGCTATGAAAGCTCTTTCTACTAGAAATGATGATCCAGCTAAAGCTTCAAGACCATTTGACAAAGAAAGAGATGGTTTTGTAATGGGCGAGGGTGCTGGTGCTTTAGTGTTTGAAGAGTATGAGGCTGCTAAAAAGCGTGGAGCTAAAATTTATGCTGAGTTGGTAGGTTTTGGTGAAAGTGCAGATGCGCATCATATCACTTCGCCTACTTTAGAAGGACCATTGCGTGCTATGAAAAAAGCTTTAAAAATGGCAGGAAATCCAAAGGTAGATTATATTAATGCACACGGAACTTCTACTCCGGTAAATGATAAAAATGAAACGGCAGCTATTAAAGAGCTTTTCAAGGATCAAATTCCTTTAGTTAGCTCTACAAAAGGTCAAACGGGGCATTGCTTAGGTGCTGCTGGAGCAATTGAAGCTGTTATTTCTTTAATGGCACTTGATCAAGGTATATTACCACCAACTATCAATCAAATCGTAGCAGATGAAAATTGCGATCTTGACTATATACCAAATACTGCAAGAAAAAGTGAAGTTAATGTAGTAATGAGCAATTCTTTTGGTTTTGGTGGAACAAATGGTTGTGTGATTTTCAAAAAAGTAGATTAATATGGCTTCTTATTTAGATTTTGAAAAAAATATTCAGCAAATTGATGAGGATTTAGCAAATGCTAAAATCAAAGGCGATGATGAAGCGGTAAAAATTTTAGAAAAAAATCTTGAAAAAGAAACTCAAAAAGTTTATAAAAATTTAAGCGATTACCAACGCTTACAGCTTGCAAGACATCCTGATCGTCCTTATGCGCTTGATTATATTCAAGCTATATTAAGTGATGCTTATGAAATTCATGGTGATCGTGCTTTTAGAGATGATCCTGCTATTGTGTGTTATGCAGGTTATATAGGTGGTAAAAAAATTATTGTTATAGGTGAGCAAAAAGGTAGAGGTACTAAAGATAAACTTCATAGAAATTTTGGTATGCCTCATCCTGAAGGTTATAGAAAAGCTCTAAGAGTAGCAAAAATGGCTGAAAAATTTGACATACCAGTATTATTTTTAGTGGATACTCCAGGTGCTTATCCGGGAGTGGGTGCTGAAGAGCGTGGTCAAAGTGAGGCTATAGCTAGAAATTTATATGAATTAAGCGCTCTTAAAACAATCACTATAGCAGTAGTTATAGGCGAAGGTGGAAGTGGTGGTGCTTTGGCTATAGGAGTAGCTGATAAACTTGCTATGATGAAAAATTCAGTTTTTTCTGTGATTTCACCTGAGGGTTGTGCTGCTATTTTATGGAATGATCCATCAAAAAGTGAAGCTGCTACTAAAGCCATGAAAGTAACTGCTGATGATTTAAAAACCCAAAGTTTGATCGATGATGTCATCGAAGAGCCAATGAGTGGAGCTCATAGAGATAAAGAAAATGCGATTAAAAATTTAAGTGATTATGTCTTAAAAGCTATAGAAGAATTAGAACAATACGATAAACGTGAATTAGCAGCATTAAGAATGCAAAAAATCTTTAAATTTGGAGCTTTTTCTGAATAATTTGCATTTTTATGCAAATTTCAACTTTTTTTAAAAAAACTATTGTATAATTACAACTTCAATTCAGTGGTTGGATAGCTCAGTCGGTAGAGCAGCAGACTGAAAATCTGCGTGTCGGCAGTTCGATTCTGCCTCTAACCACCATTCATTTTCTATTATAAAAATCATCTAATTCTTGAAGTTCATTTTCGTTAAATCCTGCTTGAATTCTAGCTGTTTTATTATATACTTTTCCTAAAAGATTAAATTCTTTATATTTAGCACAAAGATCAAGGTAGTTATCATTTTCATTTTTTGCATAATTCCACCAAAAATCTCCTTTATTTACATGTTTAATCTCATCATTTAATATAATGGTAAAAATTTCACCAAATAAACTTTTTATAGGATGATTGGTTGTATTTAATTTTTCTAAAACAAAAGGATTAGCATCAAGTCCTTTTGCTTCAAGTCCTCTATGCACTATGCCCATTCTATGAGCAAGATTATCTTTGGTTAAGAATAAGGCTTTTTCAAGATTATCATGAGCATGGAAATCTCCATATTTAAAACCAAGTTCATTTAAAGTTTTTTCTAAAAGTAAAAAATGCTTAATTTCCTCATCAGCTACCTCAAGCCAATCTTGGTAAAATTTCAATGGTAGGTTTTTAAATCTATAACTAGCATCCAAGGCTAAGTTTATAGCACTATATTCTATATGTGCAACTGAATGTAAGATTTTAGCTAAAGACAAAGTGCTATTTGCTTCTTTTGGACGCCTTATTTTCATAGGATGAAGGATTTTAACTTGTGAGTTTTCACAAATGATCGCCTCATGGGAATGATTAAAATCATACAAATTAGCTTTAAAATTTTCATAAAATTCATTAAATAATTCAATCTTTTTAAAAATATCTTTATGATATAAAATTTTTTCTAATTCTTCAAAGAAATTTCTTTTCATTTTTAAACCTTGTTAAATATTATATAAGATAAAAAAGTATAATATAAAAATTTTGAAAATTTAAAAAGGTTTGCTAAAAATATGTTTAATGTCATACATGCTCTATTTTTTAGAGAGTTAAAGACAAGATTTGGTATTAATAAATATTTGGGCTATTTTTGGGTAATCGGTGAGCCTATGATGGTTGTTTTGGTAATTACTTCTATTGTGTCAGCTATTAGAGAATTTCATCATCAAATCATGCCTGAGGGTGTTTCTATCTTTTTATTTTTAGCAGTAGGGATTATACCTTTTTTTATGTTTAGAAGCATTATTACGCAACTTTTAAATGGTATAGGTGCAAATTTGGCGCTATATGCTTATAAGCCAGTAAGACCTATACATGTTTTTATTGCAAGAGCATTGCTCGAGTTTTGTATCTATTTTACTATTTTTATTTGTGTGATGTTTTTAGCAGGTTGGTTTTTGCATATGCAAGTTATACCTAAACATTTTTTAGAAGTGATGTTTTCGCTTTTTTTACTTGTGGTATTTGGTTTTGCTATGGGGATGTGTTTTGCTATAGCAGGACATTTTGCAGAGCCTTTAAAAATGGCTTTAAATTATTTAAATATAGTTTTATACTGGACAGCTTTAGTAGTATTTCCAGTATGGATAGTTCCAAAACCTATTTTAGATATTTTATATTATAATCCACTTTTACATATTATGGAGCTTTTAAAATATAATTTTTTTCAAAATTATCCATTACTTGATGATTATAATTACTACTATCCTATTATATGTTTGAGTGTGATTTTGTTTTTTGGTTTGTTTTTTTATTATTTTACTAGAGAAAAGTTGATAGCGGTACGATGATAAAATTAGTTAATTTAACAAAATCTTTTCCTTTACGCAATGGTGAAAGACATTATGTTTTTAAAAATTTAAGTTTTGAGTTTCCTGAAAATTGTAGCATAGGTTTAATGGGGCGTAACGGTGCTGGAAAGTCTACCTTAATGAAACTTTTAAGCGGGTCATTGCTTCCTGATAGGGGTAAGATTATAACCAATAAAAAACTCTCTTGGCCTCTAGGCTTGGCAGGTGCATTTCAACACAGACTCTCAGCAAGGGACAATGCGCGCTTTGTAGCTAGAGTATACGGTTACAAAGGAAAGGCTTTAGAAGAAAAGATTAAATTTGTTGAAGATTTTGCTGAGCTTGGTAAGTTTTTTGATGAGCCTATGAATACTTACTCAGCAGGTATGAGTGCTAGAATATCTTTTGGCTTAAGTATGGCTTTTGATTTTGATTATTATTTAATTGATGAGGCAGGTGCTGTGGGAGATCCTAAATTTAGAGAAAAAAGTTCTAAAATCTATAAAGAAAAGTTAAGCCAGTCAAAAGTTATCATGGTTTCACACAATGTAGCTGAAATTAAACAATGGTGTGATAAAATTATATTCATGCAAGATGGACAAGCTACTATATATGATGATGTAGATGAGGGTATAGCGGTGTATCAAGGAAAAATAAATGCAAAATGATTTATTAAAAAAGTTTAAAAATTTAAAGATACTTAACTCTTTTAAAATAGTGTTAATTTTGACAGCATTTGTTGTATTTTATTATGTTTTTATAGCAGCAAATCGTTATGTGAGTGAAAGTGTTTTAAGTGTGAAATCAACCACAGGAGATAGCGGAGCTATCACCGGAATTGCTGCATTTTTGACTAATAATTCTTTTTCAAGCGAGGATATAACTTTCTTAAAATCTTACATTCATTCTTTAGATATGTTAAATATTTTAGAAGAAAAAATTCAAATTCGTGAGTTATATCAAAAACAAAAACTTGATTTTTTTTATAGTATTTCTTCATCGGCTGACCAAGAGGATTTTTTAAAGTATTATCAAAATCGTGTTAAGATTATTCAAGAAAACTCAGCCAATGGGCTTTTGCGTGTAGAAGTTGAAGGTTTTGACCCGCAAAGTGCACATTTAATAGCTTCAACTATAGTTAAAGAAAGTGAAAAATTTATCAATGAAATTTCACATAAAGCCGCAAGAGATCAAATGCAATTTGCTGAAGAAGAACTTTTACAATTTAAAAAAAGATATCAAAAGGCTAAAGATGAGCTTTTGGCTTTTCAAAACAAATACGGAGTATTTGATCCACTCAAACAAGCAGAAGGTACTCTAAAACTCATAGCCGAACTTGAATCAAAAATAGCAGCCAAAGAAGCTGAGCTTTTGATGATGCAAAGCTATATAAACGATAATGCACCACAAATTGTCACTATAAAAAGTGAAATCACAGCTTTAAAAAAACAACTTCAAAAGGAAAAATCCAAAGTTTCATCGCCAAAATCTTCTCAAAAACTTAATGATCTTGCGGCTAAATTTCAAGATCTGACTATAGAAGCAGGTTTTGCAGAAAGTGCTTACACAGCTGCATTAAAAGCTTATGAAAGTGCTAGGATAGAAGCTTTAAGAAAGATAAAACAAGTGGTTATAGTGCAAAGTCCAAGTTTACCTCAAAGTGCTAAATACCCAGAAGCTTTGTATAATATACTCACAGCTTTTATGATTTTATCTTTGTTTTATGGAATTGTTAAATTTATTAAAATGATTATAGAGGAGCATAGATACTAATGAAAAAGATATTTTTATTTTTACTTTTACCTTTGTTTTTATTTTCTGCGGTAGATGTTTCTCAAATTGCAAAAATTCAAAATCAACCATTAGCTCCATCTTTAGAGCCACAAATTATAAATTATGATAATAACCAAAGTGATTTTAATCAAACTCAAGCTTCGATAACTAAAGTTTTTGGTGCACATTTATTTAATGGTAATTTTACTAAATTTACTCAACATGTTTATAACCCTGATTATAAACTAGCAGTAGGCGATAGGATTAATGTAAAAATCTGGGGTGCGGTAGAGTTTATACAGACCTTAACAGTAGATTCTCAAGGAAATATTTTTATACCAAAAGTAGGAGCAATTAATCTTTTGGGTGTGAAAAATAGTGCTTTGGTGCAAGTTATTACAAAAGCTATTAATAAAATCTATAAAAGCAATGTCTATGTATATGCGGATATGGATATTTATCAAAATGTATCGGTATTTGTTACAGGAAATGTGAATCAACCTGGTCTTTATCAAGGATTAAGTTCAGATTCTATCATACAGTATTTAGATAAAGCAAATGGTATTAATCTAGAATATGGTAGTTTTAGAGATATTCAAATTTTAAGAGATAATAAAGTCATTAAAAAGGTAGATTTGTATGACTTTTTACTTAAAGGTCAGCTTGATCTTTTTCCTTTTAGAATGGGCGATGTGATTTTAGTAGGTAGTGTGCAAAAGTATGTTTTTGTAGAAGGAGATGTGCAAAAACCTTTTAGATTTGAGCTCAGTAATGATATTTTAAATTTAGAAGATATAGCAAAAGTTGCAGGAGCTAAGCCTATAGTAACTAATGCTGTGGTAAAAAGCTATAGAGATGATCATAAATTACATGTAGATGCTTACAGCAAAAAGCAGTTTTTAGGCGTGAAATTATATAATGGTGATGAGATAGAGTTTAGACCTGATTATACTGCGCAAAATATTAGCATTAGCATAGAAGGTGAGCATAGTGGTTTACATTCGGTGGTGATAAAAAAAGGCACAACCTTAGCTGAACTTGCTAAAATGATTACAGTTAATGATCAATCAAACATTAATGCCTTGCAAGTTTTTAGAAAAAGTGTAGCAGCTACCCAAAAACAACTTATTGAAGCCCAGCTTAAAGAGCTTGAAACACTAGCTCTAACAAGCTCTTCGGTTAATGCTGAGCAAGCTAGCATTAGAGCTACTCAAGCTAAAACGATTTTAGAATTTATTGCGCGTGCAAAGCAAGCTCAGCCAAAAGGGCAAATCGTTATAGATAATGTCAAAGCGTATAATTCTATAGTATTAGAAGAAGGCGATGTGGTGAATGTACCTAGTAAAAATAATCTTGTTTTAGTTCAAGGTGAAGTTTCTATACCAGGTGCATTTGTGTATATGGATAAAGAAAAATTAAGATATTATATCAACCTAGCAGGTGGTTTTAGCGATAGAGCAGATATATCAAGGGTTTTAGTAATTAATGCTAATGGTAAAGCAACTAAATACAGCGGTAGAAGCTCAGCAGATATCAAAGCGGGAGATTCTATTTTAGTTTTACCAAAAGTAGATAGTCAAAATTTACAAATCTTTAGCATGTTAACACAAATTTTATATCAAATAGCTATTGCAACTAATGTAGTGTTAAATATATAGGAATTTAGATGAGTCAAATCGATGCGATTAAAATAGCCAAAGAAGTTTTTGAGATAGAATCAAAAACGATTTTAGATTTATGTGATAACTTAGATGAAGATTTTAGTAAAGCAGTTGAGTTGATTTTATCTATTAAAGGCAGGTGTGTTGTAAGTGGCATGGGCAAATCAGGCCATATAGGGGCTAAGATAGCTGCAACCTTAGCCAGCACAGGTACTCCAAGCTTTTTTATGCATCCGGGTGAAGCATTGCATGGAGATCTTGGTATGCTCACAAGTGAGGATGTGCTTTTGGCTATTTCAAATTCAGGAGAAACTGAAGAGGTTTTAAAACTCATACCAGTAATCAAAAAAAGAAAAATTCCTTTAATTGTTATGGCAGGAAATCAAAACTCTACTTTGGCCAAACAAGCAGATATTTTTATAAACATAGCAGTAAAAAAAGAAGCTTGCCCACTTCAACTTGCTCCAACTTCTTCTACAACTGCTACTTTAGCTATGGGTGATGCTATAGCAGTGGCTTTAATGAGAGCAAGGAAATTTAGACCTGATGATTTTGCTTTATTTCACCCAGGAGGAAGTTTAGGTAGAAAGCTTTTAACTAGGGTGGGTGATTTGATGGTGTCAAATAATCTACCTATAGTAAATCCTGAGAGTGAATTTAATGAGTTAGTTGATGTGATGACTAGTGGTAAGTTAGGACTTTGCATAGTACTTGAAAATGAAAAGCTAGTTGGGATTATCACAGATGGAGACTTAAGAAGAGCATTAAGAGCAAATGATAAGCCAAGATTTGATTTTAAAGCTAAAGAAATCATGAGCGAGACTCCAAAAACCATAGAAGCAAGTGCTATGGCAAGTGAGGCAGAAGAGATTATGCTAAAACATAAAATCAAAGAAATAGTCGTTACTCAAGATGAAAAAATAATAGGCATTATACAACTTTATGCGATAGGTAATGTGTGAAACTCTCTATTATCATACCTTTTGGTTTAAGTAAGGAAAGAATTTATATAAAAGATCGTGTTATTCAAAAAGCATGTGAGTTTAAAAGTGATGATAGAATTGAATATATTTTTGTTGAAGGATATTCTTCTTTAGAAAATGATTTAAAGTATACCATCGAAGAAAATGAACATATTTACCTTAAAGATGAAAGTCAAAAAGATTTTTTCTCACAAGGAAAATGTCGTAACTTAGGTGCATCTTTTGCAAATTCAGACGTAGTGATGTTTTTGGATGTGGATTATTATTTATCGCAACGATCTTTAAGATATATTTTAGATCTTATTGATATAAAAGAAATAGCTTCAAAGCCAAATCATATTTTGTCTTTACCAGTTGTGTTTTTAAGTAAAGAGGGTAGTGATTTTATTTATACTCAAGATAAAAAACTATGGGATGGTTTGATAAAAAATGATTTAATTAGTGGGAGAAAGGAATGGATTAAATTTTTTGCTCCAAGCTCTACTTCTAGCGTGGTGATTAATAGGCATAAATTTTTAACACTTGGTGGAAACGATGAGCAATTTATAGGTCACGGATATGAAGATTTTGATCTTTTTGCGAGAATTTTATATTCTTGCATTGATTTAGAACAAATGCCAAGTAATCTAAATTATGATACAAGAAATTGGGTATTTAAAAATTTTGAAGGTTTTAGGGCTTGGTTTGCTTTGCTTGGATATGAAGCAAGTTTTCATGGGATATATTTATATCATTTTTATCATGATGAGCCAAATCAAAATAATTATATGAGCAACAAACATGAAAATCATCAAAGATTTTATAAGCATATATCAAATATTAAACTACATTCCATAAAGCATTTATGTGATAAAAGTGTTTATCGACATAATGTTTTATTTATTCATTCTCAAGAATTGTTATATTCTATAAAAGAAATATTGCCTTATATAGGCAATATTGTATTTATTAACGAAGATAATTTGATAAGTAAAAATCAAAAAGAACTTGAAAATATAATTGCAGAAAATCAAATTTGTAAAGTCTTGCTTTTAAACGAATATATTAAAAACGAATACTTGTTGGATTTTTTTAAAAAATTAGGTTTAGAGGTTATTTATTTTGAAAAAGGGATTTTACCTGATTCATATTTAATAGCTAATAATAAAGATAAGATATTAGAGTTTAATAAAACACCACATCAAGAACAAATAATACATACAAAGTTATATTTACAAAATCTAGCTAAAAAAGACTATGAAAAAATTTTAATTTTTATGAAGGAAAAAAATATAGATAAAAATAACCTAGAAGTTTTTGCAAATTTTTTACTTAATGATTTGTATTGCTTTGGTAAAAAGGAGCAGGGGGTTGTGAATTTTTATAAAGTAAATCTAGAAAATAAAAAAATATTTTTTAAAGATATTCAAAAAAGTAAGTATAATCTAAATTCCTTAGTCTATAAACCTTTTATATATGAGATTTCCTCATTTTCATTTATAAAAATATTTAATAAATACATAGGTTTAAACCTTATACAGACTAAGATTTCTCATACGAAATTTTATCGTTTGTTTCGAAAGTTTCTTTATAGTCCAAAAAATTTTTTTAAAGACTCTAAATTTTTAAAGCAATTTAAAAATGCAAACT
>NZ_JANQDB010000016.1:0-24901 GCF_024723675.1 Campylobacter sp. 1569 | reverse complement strand
AAGGAGGCTGCGAATATTTGCTTATAACATGTAGTAGAGTTTTTAGTAAAAATAATGGAAAATAAGTTATTATAAAAAATGTGGGAATTTTGTGTCAAATATAAAAAAAATAATATTTTAATTATAGATAATAAATAAGAAAGTAAAAGAAAAAACAAATAATTAAAGATAAAATATGATTAGATAAATTTATGATCAAAATATATGAAAACAATAATATTGATTATATTGTAAGATAATATAAATATATTATCTTTTTTGTTTATTAAGAAGATTCACACTTAGTAAAACAATAAAACTAAAAATTAAAAGTATGAGACTATAAATATGAGCTGTGATAAAATCTAAATTTTCCATACTTTCATATATAGCAATACTAGCCACTTTTGTTTCTCCGCTTAAAGAACCACCTATCATTAATACTATACCAAACTCACCCATAGTATGTGCAAAACTTATTACCAAAGCACTGAGTATAGCTGGTTTGATACTAGGTAAGATTACTTTTAAAAGTGTAATGAAAGAATTTTTTCCTAAAGAAAAACTAGCTTCTATAATATTTTTAGAAATCATAGACATTGCATTATATAAAGGATTAAACATAAAAGGTAAAGAATAAATACAACTTGCTATCACCAAACCTTCAAAGGTAAAAGCTAAGGTGATATTAAAGTGTTTTTCTAAAAATTCTCCAAAAAAAGAGTATTTTGAAAATAAAATCAATAAGTAAAAACCAACAACAGATGGTGGTAAAACCAAAGGTAAGGTTATTATAGTTTCTAGAATTTTTTTTGCTCTAAATTGCTTAAAAGTAAAAACCCAAGCAAGGGGTATGCAAAAACAAAACAAAATTATACAAGTAATAATAGAAAGTTTTATGGAAACTAAAAAAGGCATCCAATCTATACTTAATAATAATTGCGTCATTATAAAACTTTCTCAAGTCAAAAAAAGACTTGAGATTATTTTCCTAAATTTGGCTCCATTTCTATAATTTTCCAAGGAAGCCCTTGGGTATTTAACTCATCCATGAAAGGTTTGGCGTCAAATTCTTCCATGTTAAACACACCCTTTCCTTGCCAAATTCCTTTAGCAATTAGCTTTGTTCCTATCATTGCAGGAACTCCAGTAGTATAACTCACAGCTTGCGCTCCGGTTTCTTTAAAGCATTCTTCGTGATTGCAAACATTGTAAATATAAACTTGTCTATCTTTTCCATTCTTTACACCACGAATCACACAACCTATATTAGTATAACCTTTGGTGCGAGGGCCTAAACTAGCAGGATCAGGAAGTAAGGTTTTTAAAAATTCTATTGGTATTATTTCTTTACCTTGATGCATAATAGGTTTAATACCCAGCATACCAACATTTTCAAGACATTTCATATGAGTTAAATAACTTTGTCCAAAAGTCATAAAAAATCTTATTCTTTTTAAACCTTTGATATTTTTTACTAAGCTTTCAAGCTCTTCATGATAAAGCAAATAACTATCTTTTACCCCTACTTCAGGATAATCCCACTCCATTTTTATTTCCATAGGATCAGTTTCTATCCATTTGCCATTTTCCCAGTAACGACCTTTAGCAGAAACTTCTCTTAAGTTAATCTCAGGGTTAAAATTAGTTGCAAAGGCATAGCCATGATCACCTGCATTACAATCTAATATATCTATATAATGAATTTCATCAAACAAATTTTGCTGTGCATAAGCGCAAAATACATTAGTAACACCTGGATCAAATCCACTACCCAAAAGTCCTAAAATTCCTGCTTGTTTAAACTTATCATTTCTTGCCCATTGTTCTTTATATTCAAATTTAGCTAAATCAGGATGTTCATAGTTTGCAGTATCTACATAGTGGATATTAGTTTGAATGCACGCATCCATTAAAGTAAGATCTTGATAAGGTAAAGCTACATTTAATAAAATTTCAGCTCCTGTTTTTTTGATAAGTTCTACAACAGCAGCGGTGTCATCTGCGTCTATTTGCTCAGTTTGAATTTCTACACCTAAACGCTCTTTTATAAAAGTTGCTATTTCATCACATTTACTTTTAGTTCTACTTGCTAGAGTTATTTTGCTAAAAACATCACTATTCATTGCACATTTTACAGTCGCAACACGGCTTACACCACCTGCACCTATAATCAAAAGATTTTTCATTTATTTTCCTCAAATTTTTTAGAAAATTGTAACAAAAAAACTTTATAAAGCATTGAAATAAAAAAAACAAAAAATAATTTTTATAATGTTTTTTTAAAATAAAACAAGTAAAATGATAATTTTTTAAATTTTTTAAGGACACTTATGAATTTACAAAGTGTGGAACTTTCTTATCCTATTGTTATTACTTTTATCACCTATGCATTTTTAATGCTTTTTATAGGTTTTTATTTTTACAAAAAAAATCAAAACAGTAAAGATTATTTTGTTGGTAATGCCTCCATGGGGCCTGTAATATCTGCCTTAAGTGCAGGTGCTTCTGACATGAGTAGTTGGCTTTTAATGGCTTTTCCTGGTGCTTTATATGCAGCTGGTTTAGGACAAATTTATATAGCCATAGGCTTAAGTTTTGGTATGTTTTTAAACTGGACTTTTGTTGCTAAAAGATTAAAGATTTTTTCTCAAATAGCCAAAGAATGTATTACAATTCCTGATTTTTTCGAAAGTCGCTTTCATGATGATAAGCATATTTTAAGAAGCATTTGCGCAATAGTTATTTTAGTATTTTTTACTATTTACATTAGCGCTGGATTAGTAAGTGGTGCTAAACTTTTTGAAAGTGTATTTAATTTACCTTATATTTTTGCCTTAAGCATTGGATTTTTAGTTATTGTTTTATATACTTTTTTAGGTGGTTATAAAGCTGTATGTTGGACTGATATGATACAAGGACTTTTAATGATGAGTTCATTAATTATCATTCCTTTTGTGATGATTTTTGAACTTGGTGGCTTTGGCGAAGCCTTTTCTACTATAAATGATGTAAAGCCCCAAGCCTTTGGTTTAGATGGTGGTGGTTGGTTGGTCGTAGTATCAACCCTAGCATGGGGGCTTGGTTATTTTGGTCAACCTCATATTTTAATCCGCTTTATTTCTATAAAAAATATAAAAGAAATTCCTACTGCAACTTTTATAGGCATAACTTGGATGGTAATTTCTTTATTTGGTGCTGCTATGATAGGATTTTTAGGTATTGCTTATATAGCCAAATTTAATCTTACTTTAAATGACCCTGAAAGAATATTTATTGTAATGTCTCAAGTGCTTTTTAATCCTTGGGTGGCAGGAATTTTACTCAGTGCGATTTTAGCAGCTATAATGAGTACTGCGAGTTCTCAACTACTAGTGTGTGCTTCTAGCTTGGTGCAAGATTTTTATACACAAATCTTAAAAAGAAAAACAAACGATAAAAATATTACTTTATTATCACGTCTAGGTGTTTTAGCTGTTGCTTGCATAGCTTTTATACTTTCACTTGATACTCAAAGTCAAATTTTAAGTATAGTTTCTTATGCTTGGGCTGGTTTTGGCGCTAGTTTTGGAAGTGTTATTTTATTTTCTTTATTTTATAAAAATATGAGTAAAGAAGGTGCTATAGCTGGAATGGTTAGTGGGGCTTTAACTGTTATATTTTATAAACATTTTGGTTCAAATTTTATAGCAATTTATGAAATCATCCCCGGATTTTTAGTTGCGAGTTGTTTTATTGTGATTTTTAGTATAATTTTTAAAGCAAAAAAACATACAATAAAACACTATGAAAAAATGTTAAAAGAAATTTAAATGTTTAAATCTTTTTTTTATTCAAAAAAATGGGCATTGTGGGCTTATTTAGGTTTGTTTTTTTTGCTAGCTTCTTTACTCGCTCAAACTTCCATTAATGTTGCAATAAATGAATGGTATAAAGAATTTTATGATGTTTTACAAGATGCAAAAAATCACAGCATAGATGACTTTTATCATTTTATTAAACAGTTTTTATATTTAGCATTGCCTTATGTATTAATTGCTACTATCACACAATATTTTGGAAGTATTTATGCCTTTAAATGGCGCGAAGCTATGACTTTTGATTATATTAAATTTTGGCAAAAAAAAGATGACAATATAGAAGGTAGCTCACAGAGAATTCAAGAAGATATTTATAATTTTTCAAAAATCATAGAAAGCTTGGGGTTAGCTTTTGTCAAAGCAATTATGACCTTAATTGCTTTTGTGCCTATCTTATGGATGTTAAGCGCGCATGTTAATTTACCTATTTTAAAAGATATTAATGGTTCTTTGGTATGGATTGCATTTTTGGTTTCTTTAGGAGGTCTTGTTATATCATGGTTTGTAGGTATCAAATTACCTGGACTTGAATATAACAATCAAAAAGCCGAAGCCGCTTTTAGAAAAGAACTTGTTTTTGCTGAAGATGATAGAAAAAATTATGCAAGCGATGAAAGTATTTTAAGTTTATTTACTGGGCTTAAAATCAATTATAAAAGATTATTTTTACATTATGGGTATTTTAATATATGGCTTTATTTGTTTGAGCAAATCATGGTTATAGTGCCTTTTTTAATCATGGCTCCAAGCTTGTTTTTAGGACTTATACAACTTGGGATTATCATACAAGTTGGCAATGCTTTTGATCAAGTTAGATCTTCGTTTAGTATTTTTATTACCAACTGGACAACTATCACACAGTTGCGTAGCATTTATAAACGTTTAGATGAATTTGAAAAAAATATTGAATATAGAAAACATAAATTAATTTAAAATATATCATTATATTTTAAGCTAATTTTATAGTTTTGATTTGATATAATTTTGCAAAAATTTTATTAAAGGAGTTTTTTTGGACCCCAGTCAATCTTTAGACTTAAATCAAACATTACCCGCTGTTGCCTCGATTGATGTAGGCTATTCTACTTTTATGATTCTTGTTGCATTAGCTTTAGTGCTTTTAAATGGATTTTTTGTTTTATCTGAATTTGCTATTGTTAAAGTACGTAGATCAAAACTTGAAGAAATGGTAAAAGAAAAAAAACGTAATGCAAAAAAAGCTTTAGAGGTAACTTCAAAACTAGATACTTATTTAAGTGCTTGCCAACTTGGTATTACGCTAAGCTCTCTTGCTCTTGGTTGGATAGGTGAACCTGCTATTGCTAAAATTCTTGAAATTCCTTTGGCAAATTTAGGCTTAGCTCCGGCATTAATTCATACTATAGCATTTGTTATCGCTTTTGCTATTATCACATTGTTGCATGTTGTATTAGGTGAATTAGTTCCAAAAAGTGTTGCTATCGCTATTGCAGATAAAGCTGTTTTATGGGTTGCAAGACCATTGCATTTATTTTGGTTACTTTTCTTACCTTTTATCAAAACATTTGACTTTTTAGCTGCAATTTCTTTAAAAGTTATAGGTATTAAACCTGCTAAAGAACATGAATTAAGCCACTCTGAAGAAGAAATTAAATTTATTGCAAGTGAAAGCCAAAAAGGTGGAGTTTTAGATGAGTTTGAAACTGAAATCATACGCAATGCAGTTGATTTTTCAGATACAGTAGCAAAAGAAATCATGACACCTAGAAAAGATATGATATGTCTTAACAAACAAAAAAGCTATGAAGAAAATATGCAAATAGTTTGTCAGTATAAACACACACGCTTTCCATACATAGATGGTTCTAAAGATATCATTTTGGGTATGGTACACATTAGAGACATTATGCAAAATGAACTTAGCAAAGATAAGAAAAATTTAGATGATTTTCTAATCAAAATGATCTTAGTTCCGGAAAATATTAGTATATCTAAAGTTCTTTTCATGATGAATAAAGAACAAGTACACACAGCATTAGTAGTAGATGAATATGGTGGCACAGCCGGTCTTTTAACTATGGAAGATATTATGGAAGAAATCGTTGGAGATATTAACGATGAACATGATGATTCTAGTCCACATTTTAAAAAACTTGCAGAAAACATCTATGAATTTCAAGGAAGGTATGAAATTAGCGAAGTGGAAGAAATGCTTGATATACGCTTTAATGATGAACTAGAACAAGTCACTATAGGTGGGTATGTTTTCAATCTTTTAGGACGCTTACCAGTTGTTGGAGATAGAATAGAAGATGAATTCTGCTACTATGAAGTCAAAAAGATGGATGGAAATAGTATAGAACGCATTAAAGTTGTACGCAAAAATACTGATGAAGAAGAGTGATAAACTCTTCTTTTTACTCTCATACAGCCCTTAATCTATTCATTTTAACCTAAGGAAAATATATGCAATTACATGATGAAATTAATCAATTTATGCAAGAATGCAAAAGTATTATGATATCTTCTTTAAATTTAAACAATCAAACAATATGCTCATACGCACCTATTATAAAAATTAAAAATGACTTTTATATTTATATTAGTGAAATTGCTGAGCATTTTGAAGGAGTAAAATACAATAATAAAAACATAGAAATTATGTTTATAGAAGATGAAAAAGATTGCATGTCAATCTTTGCAAGAAAAAGACTTAAATTTAGAATAGAATGCATAGAAATAACAAGAGATAATCAACTCTTTGAGCAAGTATTAAATACTTATGAAAATGAAAACAATAAAGAAATAATCCGAGCCATTAAAAATATGAAAGATTTTCATTTATTTCAACTTATACTGAAAAATGGAAGATATGTTAAAGGTTTTGGAAAAGCATATGAAATTAATGAAGGAGTAATTAATTTAATTAATTCAAAAGGACATAAATAATTCAAGATGAGCAATAAGCTCATCTTGATAGATTAACCATTTCTTTTTTTGATAATTTCTTCAGAAACGTTTTTTGGAACTTCATCATAGTGATCAAATTCCATAGAATAAGTAGCACGACCTTGAGTTTGACTTCTAAGATCGGTTGAGTAACCAAACATCTCAGCCAAAGGACAAAATGCTGTAATAATTTTATTACCACCCCTTTCATCCATTGAATTTACTTGGCCACGACGTTTATTTAAATCACCAATAACATCACCCATGTATTCTTCTGGAGTTTCAACTTCAACTTTCATCATAGGTTCTAAGATTACAGCACCTGCTTTTCTAGCACCTTCTTTAAAGCCCATAGAAGCTGCAAGTTTAAATGCCATTTCAGAAGAATCCACTTCGTGATAGCTTCCATCATAAACAGTTACTTTAACATCTTCAACAGGGTATCCTGCTAAAACACCGTTTTGTAATGCTTCTTGAACACCTTTATCAACTGCTGGAATATACTCTTTTGGAATTACTCCACCTTTGATATCATTTACAAATTCATATCCACTACCTGGCTCAAGTGGCTCAAGTCTTAAGAATACATGACCATATTGTCCACGACCACCTGATTGTTTAGCGTATTTGTATTCTTGCTCAACTGTTTTTCTAATAGTTTCACGGTAAGCAACTTGAGGTTGACCTACTTCGGCTTCAACTTTAAATTCACGAAGCATTCTATCAACGATAATTTCTAAGTGAAGTTCACCCATACCCGAGATGATAGTTTGACCACTTTCTTCATCTGTAGAAACTCTAAAGCTTGGATCTTCTTGAGCTAATTTATTTAAAGCAATAGACATTTTTTCTTGATCTGCTTTTGTTTTAGGCTCAACAGCAACTGAAATAACAGGATCTGGGAAATCCATTCTCTCTAGAATAACCTTATCTTTTTCACTTGCTAAAGTATCACCGGTTAGTGTGTCTTTAAGACCAACAACCGCTCCAATTTCTCCTGCATATAAAGTTTTAATCTCTTCTCTTTTATTAGAGTGCATTTTCAAAAGACGACCGATTCTTTCTTTTTTATCTTTTGTTGAGTTGTATGCATAAGAACCGCTTTCTAAACTTCCTCTATACACACGAACGAAGGTTAATTGCCCAACAAAAGGGTCAGTCATAATTTTAAATGCAAGACCTGCAAATTCACCATCATCAGTTGATTTTACAGAAACTTCTGTGCCATCTTCGTATTCACCTTTGATATTAGCAACTTCATCAGGAGCTGGTAAATAAGCAACAACAGCATCAAGCAATGGTTGAACACCTTTGTTTTTAAAAGCCGTACCGCAAAGCATAGGAACCATAGAAAGACTTAAACATCCTGCTTTAATACCTGCTTTGATTTCTTCTTGAGTAAGCTCTTCACCGCCTAGGTATTTTTCCATTAACTCATCGCTTGTTTCAGAAACTGCTTCTATCATTTTTGTACGATATTCTTCAGCCTTTTCTTTAAGTTCAGCTGGAATTTCTTTTTCTACATAATCAGTTGGTTTATTTTCATCTTCCCATACCAAAGCCTTCATAGTGATAAGATCAATCACACCTTTGAAGTTATCTTCAGCACCGATTGGAATTTGAAGTGGAACTGGATTACCTTTTAAGCGATTTTTAATTTGTTCTTCAACATTAAAGAAATTTGCACCAATTCTATCCATTTTATTTACAAAAACAATTCTAGGAACACCGTATTTATTAGCTTGTCTCCAAACAGTTTCTGATTGTGGCTGAACTCCACCTACTGAGCAAAATACTGCAACAGCACCATCTAAAACACGCATTGATCTTTCAACTTCGATTGTAAAGTCAACGTGGCCTGGAGTGTCTATAAGGTTGATTTGGTGATTTTTCCAAAAACAAGTTGTAGCAGCAGAAGTAATTGTAATACCTCTTTCTTTTTCTTGCTCCATCCAGTCCATTGTAGCTGCACCATCGTGCACCTCACCAATTTTATGACTCATACCTGTAAAGAAAAGAATTCTTTCACTAGTAGTTGTTTTACCTGCATCAATATGAGCTGCGATACCTATATTTCTAACTCTTTTTAAAGGAGTACTTCTTGACATATTTTACTCCTCTTACCAGCGATAATGAGCAAATGCTTTATTAGCTTCTGCCATTTTATAAGTATCTTCTTTCTTCTTAAATGAAGCACCTTTACTATTAGCTGCATCTAGTAATTCAGCTGCTAATTTTTCAATCATAGTTCTTTCACTTCTTTTTCTAGCAAAAGAAATAATCCATCTTATAGCTAAAGCTTGTTGTCTAGCTGGGCGTACTTCTACTGGCACTTGATAAGTAGCACCACCAACACGACGAGATTTAACTTCTAATAAAGGCTTAATATTTTCAATAGCATCATTAAAAATTTCTATGCCTTTTTTCTCTCCACCTTTTTTATCGATAGCTTCTAAAGCACCATACATAATAGTAGTAGCTGTGCTTTTTTTACCATCATACATTAAAGAATTAATGAATTTTGTGATTACTTTGTTTCCATAAATCGGATCTGGCAAGACTTCTCTTACCGGAGCTTTTCTTCTTCTCATAATTTTCCTTCAAATTTATAATTTTACTCAAACAAAATCAAATCTAACGGATTTGTCTGCAATCTTATTACTTAGCTGCTGCTTTAGGGCGTTTTGCACCATATTTAGAACGAGAAACAGTTCTTTTTGCAACACCTGCAGTATCTAAGGCACCACGAACAATGTGATACTTAACACCTGGTAAGTCTTTTACCCTACCACCACGCACTAAAACAATGCTGTGTTCTTGTAGGTTATGACCTTCACCACCGATATAACTAATAACTTCAAAGCCACTTGTAAGTCTTACTTTGGCAACTTTTCTTAACGCTGAGTTTGGTTTTTTAGGAGTTGTTGTATAAACCCTAGTACAAACTCCCCTTCTTTGTGGGCAATTTTTAAGCGCTGGTGATTTAGATTTTTCTAAAACTTTTTTGCGCTCTTTTCTAACCAATTGATTTATGGTTGGCACAGTAATTCCTTTCATTAATAAAATAATAAACTTTGGATAATATCTAAATTTTACTTATAAAATTATAAACTATTAAGGTTTTCTTGGAGTTTTTCTAAAAACAAATGAATGCGATAAGCATCATTAGTGACATGATTAACATTAATACCAAAAGGAATGAGAAATTTTTTATTTTCTTTTATAATTTTTCCTCTTGTTGTAATAGGAAAGAAATATTAAAAGATTATCTATAAATTCCTTTAAAAACATACTTTTATTGTTTTTTATTAATTGTTTATTCTCTTCATATAAAGATAAAAAATAATTTATTTTTATAGAAAATCTAAAGAACAAAAAAGTCTTAGAGTCCTTATAACATAGTATAAGAAAGATGGATAGTATCATAATATATTAGTTGTTTATTTTAATCTAAACTAAATTTAAAATTATCAAAAGCATTTATACTTTTACTAATAGTATGAATAAAACAAGGATAGAATTTATAAATTATTGTTTTTAACAAAATAGCAAAAAGAATTAATATTTAATTTAACTCAAGCAAACAAGAAATATTTTGAGTATAAAAATTAAAATGTCCTTTTCTTTTATATTGTTCTAAATCAATTATTTTAAACATAAATACTTTAAAAAAAAATCCTAGCAAAATTGCTAGGATTAAAAAATTAATTTTGTTGCTTAAGCTTTAAATTTTGATCCCCATAAAGACCTGTTCCAACAGGAATCATACGACCTAAGATGACATTTTCTTTTAGATCTTCAAGGTAATCAAATTTACCTGCAATACTTGCTTCTGTTAAAACTTTTGTTGTTTCTTGGAATGAAGCAGCCGAAATCACACTATCACTTCCAATAGCTGCTCTTGTAACCCCAAGCAATACAGGCTCAGCCACAGCAGGTTCACCACCATATCTTAAAATTCTTTCATTTTCTTCTCTGAATTTTCTTCTTGAAACCAAATCACCTACAATAAAGTTTGTATGACCACTATCAACAATTTTTACTTGTCTTAGCATTTGTGATACAATAATTTCAATATGCTTATCAGAAATCACAACACCTTGACCACGATAAACTTGCTGAATTTCAGAAATAAGATAATAATGCAATGCTTTTTCACCTAAAATTCTAAGCACATCATGACTTGAAATAACCCCATCAGTTAATTTCTCACCTGCATGAATAAATTCACCATCTCTTACCTGAATGCGTTTTGATTTATCAATCAAATACTCCGCACTACTTCCATCTTCTGCTTGGATGATAATTCTTTCTTTTGATCTTAAAGGTTTATCAAATCTAACAACCCCGTCAATCTCAGCCACAACAGCAGTGTTTTTCGGCTTTCTTGCTTCAAACAATTCAGATACCCTTGGAAGACCTCCAGTAATATCTTTTGACTTAGCTGCTGCCTTTGGAGTTTTAGCTAAGATATCAGCTTGTTTAACCTTATCGCCATCATTTACATAAATAACAGTTTTTGGTTCAAGTTGATAACGTACTACTTTATCATTTTTACCTATGATTAACAATGCAGGACGCACCCCACTTGGTAAATACTCATTAATTACAAGTGATCTTTTGCCAGTTGCCTCATCAATTTGCTCATCAGCACTATAACCTGACTCAATATCTTCAAAATTAATTGTACCTGCAACTTCTGCAATTACAGTATTATTATACGCATCCCATTCAGCAATGATAGTTTTATCTTCTTTGCTTGATTTTGCTATGATGGTTTTAGGATTATCTACAAAAGCACTATCGTCAAATTCAATCACAGATTCTCTTGGTATATAATGTCTTTTTGCTTCTCTATCATTTTCATCAGCAATAACAACAAAAACACCTTTTTCTTTAACCACATCGCCTTTTTTGAGATTTCTAATTCTATCTAAACCATCCCCTTTAAGCATATAAAACTTCAAAGTACCTTTTGCACCAGCTATAATATCTTGAGTGATAGGATCTCCATCTTTTACTAGCAATTCACTCGCATAAGGGATACGATTTGGTATATTCCAACCTTCTTTGATTACTTCTACAATACTTTCATTTTCAGCTACTTCATCACCATCACTATATGGAATATATAATTTACCTTCGATATTACCACTTACACCTGCAAGCTCATTAGCTTTAGCTAAGTCATATTTTCTTAATATAAATTTAGCTTCATTATTTTTTGCTTTAACGCTAACAACCACATCTTCATACGCATGTTCAATATGGATAGTTCCCTTAAATGGAGCTTTTATTTTTGGCTCAACAAGTAAAATAGCAGCATTACGGTGATTAGCCACTATAGTTTTACCTTGTCTATCTTCATAGGTATTAAGATTATAAAATCTTACAAAACCTTCTTTGTGTGCCACTACTTGGCGATCTTGTAAATCTGTACTAGCAGTACCACCACTGTGGAAAGTTCTTAGTGTAAGCTGCGTTCCTGGCTCGCCGATTGATTGAGCAGATATAATACCTACAGCCTCACCTGGCTTAACTAATTTGCCCTCACCTAGGTTAATACCATAGCATTTAGAACATACACCTTTTTTAGCTTTACAAGTAATAGGAGTTCTAATACTTACACTCTTTACGCCACTTTCAACAATAATTCTAGCCTTTTCCTCATCTACTAAAGTACCTTCTGAGAATAAAATTTCATTAGTAATAGAATCAATAATATTCTCAGCTAAAACTCTTCCTAAAATTCTTTCTTCTAAGGTTTCAATTACAACACCATCTGCAGTGATTTCATTAATCTCAACACCCTCATGTGCACCGCAATCTTCCATTGTAACTTTTACATTTTGCGCAACATCAATAAGCTTTCTTGTCAAATAACCTGCATTTGCTGTTTTTAACGCTGTATCTGCAAGACCTTTTCTAGCACCGTGAGTTGAAATGAAATATTCAAGAACGTTTAGTCCTTCACGGAAGTTTGAAATAATCGGTGTTTCAATAATAGAACCATCAGGTTTAGCCATAAGACCCCTCATCGCAGCAAGCTGTGAAATTTGAGCTGCTGAACCCCTAGCACCAGAATCTGCCATCATATAAATAGAGTTAAACCCTTCTTTGTCTTTTTTAATTAACTCCATCATATCTTTTGATAAGACATTATTAGTACTTTTCCAAATATCAATAATCTTATTATATCTTTCGCCTGAAGTAATCAAACCTAAATTATATGAATTTTGAATTTCTCTTACTTGTTTTTTAGCTTCTTCTATACTTTTTTGCTTTTGATCAGGCACAATAATATCAGCAATTGAAATAGAAATACCCGCTTTTGTTGCATATTCAAAACCAAGATCTTTTAGTTTATCTAAAAAGCTAGCACTTACTTCAAGGCCACCTTCTTTATATACATAATCAACCAAAGCCGCAATATCTTTTTTCTTCATGACTTTATTCCACATATTTTCAGGAACAAAATCAGGTAAGATAGACTTAATAATCAATCTACCTGCAGTTGTTGTGATTTTTCTACCATCAACCACACTTCTAATACTTGCATGAATATCTAAAGATTTTGCTTCTAGGGCAATCATAACCTCTTCAATACCTGTACAAATTTTATGCTCACCTTTAGCACCATCTTTTTCTAAAGATAGATAATAAATCCCCAAAACCATATCTTGAGAAGGCACAGTCACAGAACGACCACTTGCTGGAAGCAAGATATTCATAGATGAGAGCATTAATACTTTACATTCAGCTATTGCTTCTTGAGATAAAGGCACATGCACAGCCATTTGGTCCCCATCAAAGTCAGCATTAAACGCTGCACATACTAATGGATGAAGTTGAATTGCTTTACCCTCTACAAGCACAGGATGGAAAGCTTGGATGGAAAGCTTATGCAAGGTTGGAGCACGGTTAAGCATTACAGGATGACCTTTAACAACCTCTTCTAAACACTCCCAAACTTCGTTGGTTTTATTTTCTATCATTTTTTTAGCTTGTTTTACAGTGGTAGCATAACCTTTTTCTTCAAGCTTAGCTAATAAATGTGGCTTAAATAATTCTAAAGCCATTTTTTTAGGTAAACCACATTGATCCATTCTAAGTTTTGGCCCAACAACAATAACGCTACGACCTGAAAAATCCACCCTTTTACCAAGTAGATTTTGTCTAAAACGACCTTGTTTACCTTTGATAATTTCACTTAAAGATTTTAATGGACGTTTATTTGCACCTTTAACCGCATTTGCTCTTCTACCATTATCAAATAAAGCATCAACTGCTTCTTGTAGCATTCTTTTTTCATTTCTAATGATAATTTCAGGCGCATCAAGCTCCATAAGTCTTTTTAAACGCGTATTTCTATTGATAACTCTTCTGTATAAATCATTCACATCAGAAACTGCAAATTTTCCACCATCTAAAGCAACCAAAGGTCTTAAATCAGGTGGTAATACAGGTAAATTTGTAATCATCATCCACTCAGGACGATTAGGTACAACTTCATCAATATTTGTATTGCTATTTAAATTACTATTTAGGAAATTTTCTACCACTTTTAAGCGTTTAATGATAGTTTTTTTCTTTGCTTCTGAATTAGTTGCTGCAATATCTTCTTTTAATTTATTTAAAAGCTCAACAAGATCTAAATTTGCTAGTAAATCTCTAACAACTTCGCCACCCATTCTAGCCCTAAATCCACTACTTTCATAGCGTTGCATTAAATTTAAATACTGCTCTTCATTCAATACATCGCAAAATTCAACTTTTTTAGTATTTTCATTATCATAGTATGCATCACCTGGATTTTCTACTATATATGCTTCATAATACAATACACGCTCTAAATCTTTCATCTTTACACCAAGCAAAGTACCGATACGACTTGGTAATGAATTTACATACCAAATATGAGCTACTGGTGTAACTAATTCAATATGCCCCATTCTTGAACGACGTACTTTAGAACTAGTAACTTCAACACCACATTTTTCACACTTAATGCCTTTAAAGCGCATTTTTTTATACTTACCACAAAGACATTCATAATCTCTTACTGGTCCAAAAATTTTAGCACAAAAAAGCCCGTCTCTTTCAGGCTTTAAAGTTCTATAATTAATCGTTTCTGGTTTTTTTACTTCCCCATAAGACCATGATTTGATTTTTTCAGGACTTGCAAGTCTTAATTGAAAAGCTTCAAAGTCTCTAGGTCTGCCATCTTCTTTTATTTCGATAGGTTTAAATTTACTCATTATTCTCATCCTTATCAAAAATCTCAACATCTAAAGCAAGAGATTTTAATTCATTTGTAAGTACAAAGAATGTTTCTGGAATACCTGTTGCTGGAACATTCTCACCTTTTGTTAAAGCTTTATAAGCACTAAATCTACCTTCAACATCATCAGATTTTATGGTTAACATTTCTCTTAAAGTATGAGCTGCTCCATAAGCTTCAAGAGCCCAAACCTCCATCTCACCAAATCTTTGTCCACCAAATAACGCTTTACCACCAACTGGTTGTTGTGTTACAAGACTATAAGGTCCGGTGCTTCTTGCGTGAACTTTTTCATCTACTAAGTGGTGTAGTTTAAGCATATACATACACCCAACATGCACACGCTCTGCCATTTTTTCACCAGTTCTTCCATCATAAAGTTCACTTTTTCCATCCATAGCTATTTTAGCCATTTCAAAAAGCTTACCAAATTCTTCAACCGTTACACCCTCAAATACAGGAGTAGCAAATTTTACTCCTTTAGCCCAATCTCTAGCATAAGAAATAAGTTGCTCATCATTTAAAGTTTGCACAAATTTCTTTTCTAGCTCAAGTCTAGATACACTACAAATTTCAAGAATTTTTTCGCGTAATTCTTTTACAAAATCTTTTTGTTTTCTATCAAAAATTTCTTGAATTTGATCACCTAGTCTCATACCAACAATTCCCAAGTGACTTTCAAGAATTTGTCCTATATTCATACGGCTTGGAACCCCTAGAGGATTTAAAGCTATATCAATAGGTCTTCCATCAGGTAAATATGGCATATCAACTTCTGGAACGATATTAGATACAATACCTTTATTTCCATGGCGCCCTGCCATTTTATCTCCAACTTTTAACTTTCTCTTGGTTGCAATATAAACTTTAACAAGTTTTACTACTCCACTTGGTAAAATATCATCTTTTTCTAAAATTTCTAATTTTTCATCATGCTCAGATTTAAGTTTTTTCTTCTCATTTTGGAAGTGATTTTTTAAATCATCATATTCTTTTTGCACTTCTTTAGAATAAGCTTTAACTAAAGAATTTAATGCAAAACGATTAATTTTTTCTAGTTCTGTAATTTCTATTTTAGAACCTTTTTTATACTTAACACCATTTATTTCTTCATCTGAATTTAAAGGCGACTTAGAAAGCAAAGAACAAACTCTTAAAGTTTCTTCTCTATCCATCATTAAAAGTCTATCATGGTGTTCTTTTTCAAGGTTTAATTTTTCATCATCATAAGCTTTTATAGCACGTGCATCTTTTTCATAACCTTTTTTAGTAAAGATTTTTACATCTACAACAACACCTTCTAATGAAGCAGTTGCATATAAAGATTTATTTACAACATGTCCTGCTTTTTCACCAAAAATGGCTCTTAATAATCTTTCTTCAGGTGTAGGTTTTACCTCTCCCTTAGGTGAAACCTTACCTACCAAAATCATACCAGGTTTGATATGAGTTCCTATTTTAGCAATACCACTCTCATCAAGATGTGCCAGATCCTCTTCTTTTACATTTGGAATATCTTTTGTAATTTCTTCTACGCCATCTTTAAGTTCTCTAGCCTCTACTTCTTTTTCATAAATATGAACACTAGTAAAAGTATCTTCGCGTAAAATTTTCTCACTAATTACAATAGCATCTTCATAGTTATATCCATGCCATGGCATAAATGCGATTAAGGCATTTTTACCAATAGCAAGTTCACCTTGATCCATACTTGGACCATCTGCAATAATTTGACCTGCTTGAACAAATTCGCCTTTTTTCACAATCGGATGTTGGGTAAAAGTTGTATTTTGGTTAGTTCTTAAATTTTTTTCCATTTTATAATGATCAATAAATGGTCCATTTTCGTCTTCACCCAAAATGAAAATATTTTTATTATCAACTTTTTCTACAATCCCCGCTCTTTTAGCTTTAATAGCTTCCCAAGCATCGCGTGCAATGATTTTTTCCATACCAGTACCCACCATAGGTGCTTGTGCAGTTAGCAAAGGCACTGCTTGACGTTGCATGTTTGAACCCATCAAAGCTCTGTTTGCATCATCATGCTCTAAGAATGGGATTAAAGATGCCGCAACCCCTACTATCATACCTGAACAAAGGTCAATCAAATGCACTTCTTCTCTTCTTGCTAAGATAGTTTCACCATCTTGCCTTGCTTCAACAAATTCTTCAACAATATTGCCTTTTTCATCAATTTTAGTTGAAGCCGCTGCAATCACTAAACCTTCTTCTTGAGTAGCGGTTAAATAAATAATTTCATTGCTTACTTTACCATTTTCTACTTTCTTATAAGGTGCTTCAACAAAACCCAAATCATTTACTTTAGCATAAGTTGAAAGTGTATTAATCAAACCGATATTTTGACCTTCTGGAGTTTCAACAGGACAAATTCTTCCATAATGCGTTGCATGGACATCACGCACTTCAAAACCTGCTCTTTCTTTTACTAAACCACCCTCACCAAGTGCAGATAAACGACGCTTGTGAGTTACTTCACTCAATGGGTTTGTTTGATCCATAAATTGAGATAATTGACCACCGGTAAAAAATTCCATAATTGTTACAGTAATTGTTTTAGGATTGATCAAATCATAAGGCATTACTTTATCAATATCTGCATTTAAAGCCGTAAATTTATCTCTAATAGATTTTTGCATTTTAGCAAGACCTACATGAAGTTCATTCGCTAAAAGCTCTCCAATTGATCTAATACGGCGATTACCTAAATGGTCTCTATCATCAATATGCCCTCTACCATTTTTTACTTTAATTAAATATTTTGCAGTTTTTACTATGTCTTCATTAGTTAAAACTGTAACATATTCAGGTGTGTCTAAACCTAATTTATGGTTCATTTTCATACGACCAACTTTTGTTAGGTCATATCTTTCAGGATTGAAAAATAAATCATTCACAAAAGCTTTTGCAGCATCTTTTACTACAGGCTCACCTGGTCTCATCACTTTATAAATTCTAATAGCTGCTAAATCATTTTCATCTTCTATATTTTCTGTTTGTTTTAATAATTTTAAAGTTTCATTATCTTGAATAAAAGAATTAATAATAGCAGCATCTACTCCATTAGCTAAGTCGTTTGCAATATCAAACTGTTTTTCTTCTTTAATTTTTGCTAGTTTTCCCTCATCTAATAGTGTTAAAGAATCATATAAAACCTCACCGGTTTCTTTATTAATGATAGGATTAGCTAAATATCTATTTGTTAAAATTTCAACTGGATATTCAACCCATTTAACACCATCTTTTACAAGCTGTTCTGCCTTTTTCTTTGTCATTCTTTTACCAGCTTGATGAATTACATTGCCTTTTTCATCTTTTAAGTCATATTCAACTCTATCTAAAAAGTCATTTGGATTAAATTCGGTTAAGAATTTATCTTTTTTTACATGAATAGTTTGTATAGGGTAGAATAATTTTATAATATCTTGTTTTTTATAACCAAGCGCTCTAAATAAAATTGTAATAGGAACTTTTCTTCTTTTATTGATACGTACATAAAGTACATCTTTAGCATCATATTCAAAATAAAGCCAAGAACCACGATCTGGTATAATTTGAGCTGTATATACTAATTTATTTGCAACAGTAGAACTTTCTTCTTCTTTGAAGATAACACCTGGACTTCTATGAAGCTGATTAACTACAACCCTTTCTACTCCGTTGATAATAAAAGAAATTCTATCTGTCATTAAAGGAATTTCTCTAATATAAATTTCTTGTTCTTTAATATCTTTTATACCAATTTTCTCACCCGTTTTTTCATCTTTTTCATGTAAAGTTAAACGGATTTTCATTTTTAAATTTACAGAATAAGTCAAGCCTCTTTCCATACACTCTCTAATGGTATATTTAGGCTTACCTACTTCACTACTTACATATTCTAAACTTAATCTATTTTGCGGATCATGGATTGGAAAGATAGATTTAAATACTTTTTCAATTCCGCTTTCTGAATTTTTTGCATCTAAATTTAAAAAATAATCAAAACTCTTTTTTTGTAATTGTAATAAATTTGGAATGTCTATTTGTTGTGGAACATTCGAGAAGTCTATTCTTAAACGATTTCCTGATTGTGAATTTAACATATTATTATACCCCATGGTAAAAGTATTGAAAGAAAGAATCCTTAATTAAAGGAAAACAAGAAAGGATATATAATCCTTTCTTTTAAAAAACAAAAAATTATTTAAGCTCAACCTTAGCGCCAGCTTCTTCAAGTTGCTTTTTAGCTTCTTCAGCTTCAGCTTTGCTAACACCTTCTTTAAGAACTGATGGAGTTTGCTCAACTGCGTCTTTTGCTTCTTTTAATCCAAGACCAGTTAATGCACGAACAACTTTAATTACGTTGATTTTTTTATCACCACCATCTTGTAATACAATATCAAATTCAGTTTTTTCCTCAGCAGCACCGCCAGCAGCACCTGCAACAGCAGCACCTGCAACCATAACTGGAGCAGCAGAAACACCAAATTTTTCTTCAAATTCTTTTACTAATTCTGAAAGCTCAAGAACACTTAGGTTAGAAATAAATTCTAATACATCTTCTTTAGTAATTGCCATTTTTTATCCTTTTTATAATTTTATTCAGCTTCTTTTTTTTCTTTTAATGCATTTAATCCAATTGTGAAATTGGTGATTGGTGCATTCCAAACTTGCAAAAGCATAGCAAGTAATTCATTGCGAGAAGGCATTTTAGCTAAAGCTTTAACTTTATCTACAGAAGCAACTTCGCCTTCGATAAATGCAGTTTTGATCTCAAATGCTTGATTAGCTTCGCTAAATTTATCAGCAACTTTTGAAACATTTAATTGGTCTTCACCCCAAAGATAAATATTAGTATCTTTAAGTTCCATTCCATCTTTGCCGGCATTTTTAAGAGCAATACTTGCTAAAGTATTTTTAATAATTTGAACTTTAACATCCATTTCTCTCGCATTATTTCTTAACTCTTCAAGTTTTTTAGTGTTTAAACCCTTATAGTTACAAACTACAACAGCTTCACTAGCTTTAAAACCTTCTTCAAGTTTAGAAACAAGTTCAACTTTTTGGCTTTTAGTCATCTTTACTCCTTTCCGACCGGTGATTTCAAGCAGAGCAGAAAATCTAATTAAGTCCTAGGACCTCGGCTATCTCCAATCTAAGATAAAAATTAGATAAAATAAAAGTTATTATCTTATCTAATTTTTATTAATGAGAGTAAAACTCTCATTAATTTTATTTTGTATCAAGTAATTCTTGAGTATCAAGAGAAAGAGAAGGACTCATAGTTAAAGAAAGACTAGCATTTTTAATATATCTTCCTTTTGCAGCAGCTGGTTTGTGTTTATTAATAGCTTTTACAAATGCTGTCATATTTTCTTTTAATTGCTCTTGAGTAAAGCTAACTTTACCTAAACCTGCATGGATATTTCCTTGTTTATCAACACGAAAGTTAACTTGACCATTTTTAGCATTATTCACAGCTTGTGCAACATCCATTGTCACAGTACCTGTTTTAGGATTTGGCATCAAACCTTTAGGTCCTAAAATACGACCTACTTTACCAACTAAACCCATCAAATTTGGAGTAGCAATTAAAACATCAAAATTCATATTTCCTTTTTGAATTTCTTCTACTAAATCATCACTACCAACTATATCAGCACCTGCATTTTTTGCCTCATCAGCTTTTGCATCTTTTGCTATAACAGCAACACGCACTTTTTTACCTGTACCACAAGGTAAAACTACACTACCTCTTACCATTTGATCTGCATGTCTTGGATCAACATTTAATTTTAAAGCAATTTCAACTGTTTCATCAAATTTAGCAGAAGCAAGAGTTTTAACTGTGCTTATTGCTTCATCCATTAAGTAATTTTTATTTAAATCAATTTTTTTTAATAATTCTGTAAATCTTTTAGTATTTTTAGACATTAATTTTTCTCCGCATTTTATATAAAGTGCTACCGCCTTTTTAAACTCTTGGCGGTAAAGAGTATTAATCTACGATTTCAACACCCATAGAACGAGCAGAACCCATAATAATCTTAGCAGCTTGTTCTCTATCTTTTGTGTTCATATCAGCTATTTTTTTATCAACAATTTCTAAAACTTGTGCTTTAGTTAATTTACCTACTTTGTTTTTTAAAGGATTATCCGCACCTTTAGAAATACCTGCAGCTTTTTTGATTAAATCTGTAGCTGGTGGTTGTTTTGTGATAAATGTAAAGCTTTTATCTGCATAAACAGTAATAACAACTGGAATATTAAAACCAGCCATATCTTTTGTTCTTTCATTAAATGCTTTACAAAATTCCATAATATTAACACCTTGTTGACCCAAAGCAGGACCAACTGGAGGTGATGGATTAGCCTTAGTAGCAGCTATTTGTAATTTTATTTCTCCTACGACTTTTTTAGCCATAACCTTTCTCCTTTACTTGCTATATTATCAAACTATTTTTTCAACTTGAGAGTATAAGATCTCTACTGGAGTTGATCTACCAAATATTGAAACATTTAGCTTTAAAACTCCTCTAACCATATCATATTCTTCTACAATACCTACAAAGTTTGCAAAAGGACCTTCGGTTATTCTTACACTTTCTTCTTTATCAAATGAAATTTTAGGTTTAGGTGCTGCTTTATTTTTCACCTTTTCTAAAATAAGATTGATATCTTTTTCACTCAATGGGGTTGGTTTTTTACTTTCCCCTATAAAACGACCAACTTTTGGCAAAGATTGAATTTTATGCCAAAGTTCTGTTGATAAGTCAATATTGGCAAATACATAGCCTGAATATAAACTTCTTTCGCTTATTTTTTCTTTACCATTTTTAAATTCGATCACATCTTCAGTTGGAACAATCACTTCTAGCAATTGCTCTTGAATTCCATGATCTCTAACTAAATTTTCTATGGCTCTTTTTACAGCCATTTCACTACCTGCATAAGTTTGAATTGCATACCATTTATGATTCATTATTTTATCCTATAATCTTAGATAATGAAAATGACATAATCAAGTCAACTAATGCTAAAAATAATGAAACAACAGTAACAACTACAAAAACTGTAATATAAGCATTTCTAACTTGCTCTTTTAAAGGCCAAATAACTTTTGATAATTCGGCTTTTGACAATTTAAAATAAGTTATTAGTTTTTCCATATTTTACCTTATTTTGTGGCAGGGCAAGAGGGATTCGAACCCCCAACCATCGGATTTGGAATCCGGCGCTCTACCGTTGGAGCTATTGCCCTAAGGGCTTTTATATAAAAGCCTTAACTTTTTAATTTAACTTCTTTATGAACTGTATGTTTTTTTAATCTTGGGCAATATTTTTTTAATTCTAATTTTTCAGTTGTATTTTTACTATTTTTAAAAGTACTATAATTAATATCACCGCACTCTTCACATTTCAAGCCAACTTTAATTCTCATTTTTATTCCTTAAAAAGCGAGATAAAATCTCGCTTATGATTATTTAATAATTTTAGATACAACACCTGAACCAACAGTACGGCCACCTTCACGGATAGCAAAACGAGTACCTTCTTCAAGTGCAACTGGTGCAATAAGACTTACAGTAATTCTAACATTCTCACCTGGCATAACCATTTCAACGCCTTCTGCAAGTTGGATAGAACCAGTAACATCTGTTGTTCTTACATAGAACTGTGGTCTATAGTTATTAAAGAATGGAGTGTGACGACCACCTTCATCTTTATTTAAAATATAAACTTCTGCTTCAAAGTCAGTATGTGGAGTAATTGATTTTGGCTTAGCAAGAACCATACCACGAAGAACATCTTCTTTTTTAGTACCACGTAGAAGAACACCTACGTTATCACCTGCTTCACCTTGATCCATTTCTTTTCTAAACATTTCAACACCAGTTACTGTAGTGCTTTGTGTTTCTCTAATACCAACGATTTCAATAGTGTCACCAACTTTAACAACACCTTTTTCAATTCTACCAGTAACAACTGTACCACGACCTGAAATTGAGAATACGTCTTCAATTGGCATTAAGAAATCTTTATCTGTATCACGAGCTGGAGTTGGGATATACTCATCAACTGCTGCCATAAGATCTAGGATTTTTTTAGACCATTCACCATCTTGTCCAGCTTTTGCTTCTTCAAGAGCTTGTAAAGCAGAACCTGAAATAATTGGAGTGTCATCTCCTGGGAAGTCATAAGAACTTAATAATTCTCTAATTTCCATTTCAACTAGTTCTAATAATTCAGCATCATCAACCATATCAGCTTTGTTCATGAAAACAACGATATATGGTACACCTACTTGACGAGAAAGTAAGATGTGCTCTCTAGTTTGTGGCATTGGGCCATCTGCAGCAGAAACAACAAGAATAGCACCATCCATTTGAGCAGCACCAGTAATCATGTTTTTAACATAGTCAGCGTGACCTGGGCAGTCTACGTGAGCATAGTGACGATTTTCTGTTTCATACTCAATGTGAGAAGTTGCAATAGTAATACCACGCTCTTTTTCTTCAGGAGCATTGTCGATATTATCATAATCTTTAAGCTCAGCCAAACCTCTTCTTGAAAGAACAGCAGAGATAGCAGCTGTTAAAGTAGTTTTACCGTGGTCAACGTGACCAATAGTACCAATATTTACGTGAGGCTTATTACGTGAAAATTTTTCTTTAGCCATCTTTTTCCTCCATATAAAATTTACAAACAAATACTAATTTATGTTTTATAATCTTTTGAAATCAATGGAGCTCATAGCGGGACTTGAACCCGCGACCTCTCCCTTACCAAGGGAGTGCTCTACCTCTGAGCCATACGAGCGCTCAGAAAAATTAAAAACATAAATTATAAAATTTTGGAAATTGAAACTGCTAGAAATTCTGAATTTAAAAAACAGCTCCCAGTTTCACTCTACCAAAATTAGGTTGGAGCGGGAAACGGGACTCGAACCCGCGACCCTCAGCTTGGAAGGCTGATGCTCTAGCCAACTGAGCTACTCCCGCAAAGCAATGGTGGTGAGTCGTGGATTCGAACCACGGAAGGCGAAAGCCAGCAGATTTACAGTCTGCCCTCGTTGGCCACTTGAGTAACTCACCATGAATAAAAATGCTTTTTATTTCTGGTCAAACACTGCTATTAACAATGGAGCTGGTTAAGGGACTTGAACCCCCGACCTGCTGCTTACAAGGCAGCTGCTCTACCAACTGAGCTAAACCAGCAAAAAATAAAGTTGAATTATAATGTAATTTTAAATTAATGTCAAGTGTTTTGAATAATTTTGTATAATTTTTAAAAAATAAAGGATTGAATATGAAAATTTTATTTTCACCTAGCGAATGCAAAAATAAAACAAGCATGCAAACTTGTATAAATGAAAACTCTTTTGTTTTTATTAATTTATATAGTAAAAGATTGGAAGTGCTTGCAAAATATAAAAATCATATAAAACAATGCAATGAAGGAGAACTCGAAAAGTTTTTTGGTATAAAAGATAAAAATGAAATGCAAGAATTAATTCAAGATATTTTAACAAAAGATACAATTAAAGCTATCCAAAGATACAATGGAGTTGCTTTTGATTATTTAGACTATGAAAATTTAAGTGAGATTTCAAAAAAATACATAGATGAGAATGTTTTGATATTTTCTAATCTTTTTGGTCCTATTTTAGCAAAAGATTTAATACCTTATTATAAATTAAAACAAGGAGAGAAAATTAAGAATTTTAATATAGAAAAATTTTATAAAGATAATTTTTCTAATGAAGTTGATAAATTTTTAGAAAATGAATTGATAATTGATCTTAGAGCTAAATTTTATGAAAAATTTTATACCATTAAGCAACCCTTTATTA
>NZ_JANQDB010000015.1:0-25620 GCF_024723675.1 Campylobacter sp. 1569 | reverse complement strand
GTACAGGTTTTATTCAAGATGGAAACATACTTTGGCTTCCATCAATGGTAGTAATGAAACTTTAATTTACATCATCGTTTGTATGATTTTATGTATTGGGTTTAAAAATAGTATTGAAAAAACTAATATTATGAAACCAAATGTATTTTATATTTTAGTTGTTATATTTTTCTTATATACATCTATATTTATTTTAGGTGTAATTCCTTATACTGAATTTATTTATTTTAATTTCTAAGGATAAAAATGTTTAAATCATATAAAAAATTTGTATTAAAGGTTCTGTTTATACCTTTACCTTTTATTTTTATTTATCTTATTTATATGTTTATATACGATCCTCTAATGCTTTATCATAAACCTTGGTTTAGAGCAGAAAGCTTTGATAAGGATTCTAGATTAGCTAACCAAGGAATAATTAAAAATTATAGTTTTGATAGTATTATCATAGGTAGTTCAATGTTGGAAAATTCTTCTCCTAAGAAAGCTAGTATTCTTTTAGATGAACGGTTTATTAATATATCTTCTCCCGGACTTTATTTTAATGAAAGAGCAATTTTTTTAAATTATGCTTTTTTTAAAAATAAAAATATTAAACGTGTGGTTTATTCTTTAGATTTAACAATGATTTTAGATTTAGCTACAAGAGATACAAAGTATTTTGATTTTTTATATGATGATAATTATTATAATGATATATTAGTTTATTTACAAAAAAGATTTTTATTTTGTGTCTTAAATATTAATGATGATTGTAGTAAAAACAAAGATTTAGATTCAAGAACTTTTTGGATAAATGACGTGGGACATAGATTTGGCGGTTTTGACAATTGGTTGAAATCTTCAAAACGTTATAAAGGGACAGATTTTGCCTTTGAAAAAATACGACATTCGAAATTTATAATAAAAAATGATTATAGTGAAAAGCAAGTAAAAATGAAACAAATGCAAAATATTTTAAAAGTCTATTTATTTAAAATAATTGAAAAAAACCCTCAAACTGATTTTGATATTTTAATACCATCTTATTCTCGTTTATTTTATTCAATTGATAATGGAGATAGGGGATTGTATTTTAGTAGAATAAAATCTATTCTTCATTGGATTGTTTTAGAGACAAGTAAATATCAAAATGTTAAAATATATGGATTTGATGATTTAGATTATGCAGATGATATTGCAAATTACAGAGATTTAACACACTACAATATCGATATGAATGAGATACAGCTTATGGCAATAAAGAATCAAACAAATATTCTTACCAAGACTAATATTGAGGAGTATCTTGAAAATTTTGAAAATAAAATTAGAAAATACAATATTGATGAATTTATAAAAGCTATAAAAAAATATTTTCCAGAAGTAAAAAATGAAAATTAGCAATTATGTGTAAAACCTCTTGCAAAAGCTTGATAAATGTGTTAAACTTAACAATCATTTTTAATCAAGGAGCTTTTTATGACTAAAGCAGATTTTATTTCTCAAGTTGCTCAAACTGCTGGGCTAACTAAAAAAGATGCAACTGCAGCTACTGATGCAGTAATCGCTACTATTACTGATGTATTAGCTAAAGGTGATAGCATTAGCTTTATTGGTTTTGGTACATTTTCTGTAGCTGAAAGAGCTGCTAGAGAAGCTAGAGTGCCAAGCACTGGTGCTACTATTAAAGTACCTGCTACCAAAGTTGCTAAATTTAAAGTAGGTAAAAATCTTAAAGATGCAGTTGCTGCTGCTAAAACTGCTAAAAAAGCTAAAAAATAATTCTTTGCGCAAAAGTTTCTAACTTTTGCGTTTTTCTTCATAGATTAAGTATTAATTTTCTTTTGATATTGTTTTTAAAAAATTACAAGGAAAACAATGTCAGTTTATAATAATATCTTAGATTGTATAGGTAATACTCCGATTATTTCTTTAAAAGAATTTGCTCCAAATCTTTATGCTAAATGTGAGTATTTTAATCCAAGTCATTCTATCAAAGATAGAGCGGCTGTAGAGATGATAAAACAGGCTTTAAATGAAGGTAAAATCAATCAAGAAACAACCATTATAGAAGCCACAAGTGGAAATACCGGCATAGCTTTAGCAATGATTTGTGCAAGCTTAAAGCTTAAACTTATCATCGCAATGCCTGAGTCTATGAGTATAGAGCGTAGAAAAATGATGAGTTTTTTTGGTGCAAAGCTAGAGCTTACTCAAGCAAGCAAAGGTATGCAGGGAGCGCTTGATAGAGCTAATGAGCTTTTGAGTGAAATTCCAAATTCGTTTATGGTAAGTCAATTTGAAAATACCAACAACAAAAACGCACATAGAAAAAATACTGCTTTAGAAATTTTAAAAGCTTTACCCGATCTTGATATTTTTTTAGCAGGTTTTGGTACAGGCGGGACTATTAGCGGGGTAGGAGAAATTTTAAAAGAACGCAATCCTAATATCAAAATCATAGCTTTAGAACCTGCATCTTCGCCACTTTTGAGTCAAAATACCGCTGCAAGTCATAAAATTCAAGGTATAGGTGCAAATTTTATCCCTAAAATTTTAAATCAAAAAATCATAGATGAGATAGTTTGTGTAAGCAATGAAGATGCTATAAATACAGCCTTAGAGCTTGGTAAAAACGGCATAATGGCAGGAATTTCAAGTGGGGCAAATGTGTATATGGCTAGAAAAATTGCTTTAGAAAATCCTGATAAAAAAGTCTTGACTATACTAAATGATACAGCCGAGAGGTATTTATCAACTGATTTATTTGCAAATTTATAATTAGGAGTGAATATGAGTCAAAATAATGAGCATTTTGATTTAGATCTTGAAAGGGCGATTTTAAGTTCTTGTATATATAGCGAAGATTCTTTTTTTAGTATTTCTTCAGATATTGAGATTAATGATTTTTCACTCAAAGCTCATCAAGATATTTATAAAGCTATTTTAGCTTGTGTGAATGCAGGCGAGCCTATAAGTGCAAGTTTTATAAGAAAACACAAAAAAGTAGACGAGCAAATTTTAGCTGAAGTTTTAGCCACTACTTCCATAGCAGATGTGAGCAAATATGCTTATGAGCTAAGAGAAAAGTCCATTAGACGCCAACTTTTAAATTTTGCTTATACTATACCTACAAGGGTAAATGAAGATAAAAGCATTTCTCAAATTTCAGATGAAATAGGCAAAGAGATTTTTAATCTTACCAACCGTGTAAATAGCAATAGTATTAAAGATATGACTATGGTGATGTCTGAACTTATGGATGAGTTTAAAAAGCAAAAAGAAGCAGAAAACAAAGATATTTTGGGACTTGATACAGGTTTTAGCGAGCTTAATAAAATGACAAAAGGCTTTAAACCTGGCGATCTTGTAATCATTGCTGCACGCCCTGGTATGGGAAAAACTACAATTTGTCTTAATTTTATAGAAAAAACACTAAGGCAAAATAAAGGTGTTGTAATGTTTTCACTAGAAATGCCTGCCACGCAAATCATGCAAAGATTAATCAGCGCAAAAACTTCCATTCCTTTGCAAAAAATTCTAATCGCAGATTTAAACGATGATGAGTGGAGTAGGGTAGGTGATGCTTGTAATGAATATGCACAAAAAAATCTTTATATTTACGATAGTGGCTATGCTAGTATAGCTGATATTCGTTCGATTTTACGCAAAATCAAAGCTCAAGATGAGAGTATTGAGCTTTGCGTAGTAGATTATATCGGTCTTATGATGAGTAATTCAGCTTTTAATGATAGGCATTTACAAGTGAGTGAAATTTCAAGAGGTTTAAAACTTTTAGCAAGAGAATTAAATATGCCAGTAGTGGCACTTTCGCAATTAAATCGCTCATTAGAAAGTAGAGCAAATAAGCGTCCTATGCTTAGTGATTTAAGAGAAAGTGGTGCTATAGAACAAGATGCGGATACGATTTTATTTGTATATAGAGATGAGGTTTATAGAGAGCAAGAAGAAAAAGAAAGAGAAAATAAAGCTAAAAATGAAGGTAAAACTTATGAGAGAAAATTTATGCCAAATCCTGTGCAAGAAAAGGCTGAGCTTATTATAGGTAAAAATAGAAATGGCCCTGTAGGGCATGTGGATTTGCTTTTTTTAAAAGAAAAATCATGTTTTATTGAAGCTCCAAAAGAAGATTTTGTGGTTACAAACTTTGAAGGTTAATTCAAAGGGTAACCATAATTTTTATGCATAAAAAGTTCTAAATCCTTAAAATCGATTTTTCCCATTAGTTCTTCTACGAGTTGCTTATACACTATTTTTCCATCTTTGACCACAAAGGCTGCTCTTGCTAATAATCCTGCAAATATACTATCGCCTATTAAAACTCCATAATTAGTACCAAAATCTTTAAAAGCAAAATCACTTGCTACAATAATATCATCAACCCCTTCAGTAGCACAAAAACGATCCATAGCAAAAGGTAAATCCATACTAATAATAATAACTTCAATATTTTTCATAGAAGCTAATCTTTTGTTAGTTTCTTTTGCTTGTTTAGAGCATACTTGAGTGTCTAAACTAGGAAAGCTTAATAAAATTTGAGTTTTTCCTGGTGGCGCTATTTCTACTGGAGCGAGGTTTTTGGTTCTTAGGGTTATTCTTGGAGCATTATCGCCAACTTCTAGCTCATCTCCTATAAGTTCTATTTCTTGATCTTTATATATAATACTTGCCATAATTTTCCTTTTTTATAATAAAATCATTTTTGCTAAAAGTAAAAAACTAAAAAATCCCAAACTATCGGTAATTGCAGTAATAACTACGCTAGAACCTACAGCAGGATCAATTTTAAATTTTTTTAAAGTTAAAGGTACAAAAGAACCTACAAAACCGGCTAAGGCTAGATTAATTAGCATTGATAAGGCTATAACAAGTCCTAAAAGAGCTGTTTTAAACCATATAAAAGCTATAATACTCATAATACTAGCAAATATAAGTCCATTAAGCAAAGAAATTCCACTCTCTCTTAATATAACTTTTTTAGCGTCTTTAAATTCTACTTCATTGAGTGAAAGTTTTCTAACTGTTACTGCTAAAGCTTGTGAACCTGTATTGCCTCCCATAGAGGCTACGATAGGCATAAGTACTGCTAGAGCTACAAGTTGCTCTATTTCACCTGAAAAAAGGCTAATGATATTAGCTGAGATTAATGAAGTAGTAAGATTGATCATAAGCCAAAAAGCTCTTGCTTTAGCTGCTTTAAAAGCACTTTCTTCTTCAGCATCTTCATCAACTCCGGCTAAGTTATAAATTTGCTCTGTTGCATTTTCTTGGATTAAATCATGAATATCATCATAGGTAATTCTACCTAAAAGCACTCCATCATCATTTACAACCGCTAAAACACTCAAATCATAATCTTCTACTATATCAATAGCCTTTTGTATATCTTCATGATCTTTAATGCTATAACATTTATATTTTTCGCTATTATTTTTAATAATATCTGCAAAACTTAGTTTAAAATCCCAAATCAAAAGATCACTTAAGTTGATAGCATTGCAAAGCTTTCCTTGATTATTTATAATATAAACTTGAAAAATTTGATCCACTTGTCCTGAGTGTTTTAAAATTCTATATCTTTTAATAGCCTTTTCTATACTCTCATCAATAGAAGCTGTGAAAATTTCTGTTTGCATATAAGCACCAGCGGTATTTTCATCATAATTTTTAAGGCGTAAAATTTCTTCTTTATCTTCGGAACTTAAGCGGTTTAAAACGGCTAAAGTTTTTTGTGGATTTAGCTCTTCAAAACGCTTAATCAAATCTGTTGCATCATCACTTTCAAGCTCTTCTACCGCTTTTGCAATCTTTATAATGCTTAAGTGTTCTAAAATATCTTCTAATATATGTTCAGGTGTTATAGTAGCTACATTTGCAAGTGTGTAAGTATCAAAAGATTTAAGGGTTTGTAAATAAAGCTCTTCGTTGTATCTTTTGATAGTCTTTAGAGCTTCATTGGTTTCATAGGTGCTTTGATCTTTAGAAGTATTTTTTAAAAGTTCTTGTGCTTCTAAAAAATCATTCATCATCTCAAAGCTCCATAGAATTTTCTATATTTTGTTCTTTTGGTGGATTTTTATAGTTTTCATCAATACTTTGCAAGCGATTTTCATACTCTTTTGCTATTTTTAAAAATTCTTCTTTGTTTTTACCACTTAGGCTTGATTTTGGAATTTTCACTATGGTTTCGGGATTAATTGCTTTGTTATTTAGATAAAGTCCAAAATGTAAATGTGGTCCAGTACTCATACCAGTAGAGCCTACATAAGCAATCACTTGGCCTTGTTTGACTTTTTGGCCGCGTTTGATTTTTGCAAAACGACTAAGATGAGCATATAAAGTCATATAACCTGATACATGCTTTACTTGTACAACCTTACCATAACCACCTTTTGTTCCAACAAAGCTAATCGTCCCATCTCCTGCGCTCTTAACCGGAGTACCCGTTGGAGCAGCATAGTCAATGCCTAAATGCGCTCTATAGCGTTTTAAGATAGGATGATATCTTGCTCTGGTAAAACGATCTGAAATCCTTGTGTATTTAACAGGCTTAGTTAAAAAGAAATTTTCAAGCTCTTTTCCTTGAGCGTTATAATAAGAATCTTTATATAAAAATACAGAATATTCTTTACCTCTAATATTAGCTAAAGCTGCTTGGATATTAATATCGCCAAAAAGTCTTCCTAGTCTTCTTTTTTGTTCATAAATCAATACTACACTATCGCCTTTTCTAACATTTTTAAAATTAACACTATTTTTAAAAGCTCTTACCATGGCTCTTGCTAAGGTTACGCTACCACTTTCATCATAGACATCTTGATAAGCTGAGTTGTTAATAGCTACGCGAATGGTTCTTTTTTCTTTAGTGTAAGAAATTGGAGTAAAACTTAATACAAATTTGTTTTCATTATTTTTGTAAATATGAATTTGTAAATCATCACTGATTGGAATTAAAACTTGCTCAAGCTCGCCTTGCTCATCTTTTAGCATTTGGTATTTAACACCACTTGTGATTTCTGCACTTAGTTCTTTATCTTCAGTATCAAGGTTATAATATAAATTAAGTGGTATAGAATGATCTTGTAAAAAATCAAGTAAAGTTTTGCCATTTTCCCAAGAAAGCTCTTCAACACTTGAAATAGCAAAAAGTTTTATGGATATAAGTAAAGATATGAAAATTTTTTTCATGATAATTTAAAGCCTTCTAAAATTTAAACATAAATTTGTATTTTACTTAATTTTTCTTACAATTTTGTAAGGAAAAAACAATATAATTTATTTTTTACACTTTTTAAGGAGTATAAATTGTCAAGAATTATCTTAACGCTTTGCTGTTTTTTAGCGTTTTTGCAAGCTAAAAATTTTGATTTAATACAAACAAAACTTGAAAAAGTAGATGATATTTATGGTTATATAAAAGATGATCCTAGAATTTTATTGCACTCAAGTGGTATAGTTGTACATGAAATTGATACGCAAAAATCTATTATTGCAAGAGCTAGTGTGATAGGGCGTGAAAATGGCTTAGTCAAATTACAATTTAAAGTTTTTGATATGCTAGCTCAAGATGCTATGCCTTTGCCAAATGTATTGCCACAAGTAGGCGATAAAATAGTTTTAAATTATTTATATGATAGAGCTTTGATTATAGCTCCTGATAAAAGTGTGTATGATTTTATAGCGCAAAAATTAAATGGAATTTATTTTTTACACCCTGATTTATTTGGTGCGCATATGATACAAGAATACCGCCAAACCCCAAGAAGATCAGATTTTAGATCTTTTTGTTCAAAAAATGCTGTGGGGCTTTTAGTGGTAGCTTTAGAAAATAAAGCTGAGATAGTTGATTGTCAAGACTTTGGTAAGATTGAAGAATTTGTCATACCTCAAGCTCAAAGTTTGCAAATTCCATTTTATTCAAGAATTACAGGTTATAAAAGTGATATTTTTAGCTTAAATGATGAGGCTATTGGAAATTATTATGTATATTATGAAAAATTAATTAGTTTAACTAGAGAAAAATAATGCAAGAAATTCATCAAAAATTCTTTCAAGATCTTTTAGGGGTTGAAAATGCACATTTTGATCCTATTCATAAAAGAGCGTATAGTTATGATGCTACTAAAAAGCATTATTTACCCGATGGAGTACTTTTTCCAAGAGATGAAAATGATATTAGTCAAATTTTAAAATATTGCAATGAAAATAAAATCATCGTCATTCCTAGGGGTTCAGGTAGTGGATTTACCGGTGGAAGCTTGGCTGTTAATGGTGGAGTGGTGTTAAGCTTTGAAAAGCATATGAATAAAATTTTAGAAATTGATCTTGAAAATTTAGTTGCTGTAGTACAACCTGGTGTGATAAATATGGCTTTACAAGAAAAAGTAAAAGAATATGGTTTATTTTATCCGCCTGATCCTGCTAGCATGGAGTATTCTTCTTTAGGAGGAAATGTAAGCGAAAATGCAGGGGGTATGAGGGCTGCTAAGTATGGTATAACTAAAGATTATGTAATGGCTTTAAGAGCGGTTTTGCCTAATGGAGAAATCATTAGAGCAGGTAAAAAAACCATAAAAGATGTAGCAGGTTATAATCTAGCTGGAATTTTAATAGCAAGTGAAGGATCTTTGGCTGTGCTTAGTGAGATTACTTTAAAACTAGTAGCTTTGCCAAAGTTTAAAAAAACAGCAATGGGGATTTTTAACAGCATTGATGAAGCAATGAATGCAGTTTATAAAACTTTAGCTAAAGGTGTAACTCCTGTATCTATGGAATTTTTAGATCAATTAAGCATACAAGCATTAGAGCAAAAATTCCAAAAAGGCTTACCTATGGATGCGGGTGCGATTTTAATCGCTGATGTAGATGGTAATGTAGAAGAAGCTATTGAAGCAGATTTAAAAATCTTGCAAGAAAGTTTTTATGAATCTGGTGTAAGAGAGTTTAAAATAGCAAAAGATGAACAAGAAGCAGCTAATATTTGGTTTGCTAGAAGAAATTGCTCTCAAAGCATAGCAATGTATGGAAATTTAAAGCTTAATGAAGATATTACAGTGCCACGTTCAAAACTACCTGAGCTTTTAAAAGGCATAGCTGAAATTTCTAAAAAATATGGTTTTAAAATTCCTTGTTTTGGTCATACTGGCGATGGCAATGTGCATACTAATGTAATGGTAAGTGATAAAAATAATCCTGAATTAGTTAAAAAAGGTTATGAAGCTGTGGAAGAGGTGTTTAAGCTTACAGTCTCTTTAGGTGGGACTTTAAGTGGAGAGCATGGCATAGGCATTTCAAAAGCTCCTTTTATGAAGCTTGCTTTTAGTGAAGCTGAAATGGACTTAATGAGAAATATCAAAAAAGCATTTGATCCAAATAATATACTCAATCCTTTCAAAATGGGACTTTGATGAATTTTAAAAACTTATTTAAAATTCTTTTAGCTTTAAGAGATAAAGAAATTTTAAATTATGCTGCGGCTTTGAGCTTTTATACTATCTTATCTTTAATACCACTTTTGTTTTTGTGTTTTTGGGTTTTTACCCAAATTCCAAGTTTTGAAATATATCAAGAAAGAATTAAAAATTTAATTTTTACTTTTTTAATCCCAACTCAACAAGAATTAATCATACAATACATCAATACATTTTTAAAAAACAGCGTAAATTTAGGACTTATAGGGCTTTTAGCTATGGCTTTGACTTCTTTGGCTTTTTTTTCAGGTTATGATTATGTGATCAATAAGCTCTTAGAAGAAGATTCTAAAAGTCTTTGGCACAGTATAAGTTCTTATTGGACTTTAGCAACCTTAACTCCACTTGGGCTTGGAGTGAGTTTTTATATTTCAGGTTTTATACAAAAAACCTTAGATGATTTTAATATTGCTTTAAATTTTTTTGAGATTTTACCTTATGTGATTATATGGGCTTTGTTTTTTGTATCTTATTCAAGTTCAGTAAGCAAAAAAGGCGATTTAAAAACTTTACTTATTAGTTCTTTTGGTGCTTCTGTGATTTGGTATATTTCTAAGATGATTTTTGTATATTATGCTGTATATAATAAAACTTATTTAAATGTATATGGTTCTTTTTCTGTAATATTATTTTTCTTTTTGTGGATTTATATTTCTTGGATTATTTATCTTTTGGGATTAAAGGCTTATTTACTTTTAAATCAAGAAAATAAAGGGAATAAACCCAAGAGAAACTACAAAAAGAGCTAAGTATTTATTAAATATAGCGATTAAAGATAAAATTAAATAAATAAAATAAAACACAAAAGGTATTGATAGATTAATCGCATGCATTTTAAACTCAAAAAAATGCATTAAATATAAATCTAATAAATTTCCATAAGAAAAAATATGCAAGATTAAAACCAAAGGATAAAATATCACAAAGATTAAGCTTAAAGGTATGGCTAAAAATTGCTGAAAACTAAGTAGAGGAAAAAAGTATAATACAGGGATAATCATTGCTAAAAAAGTCCAGATATTTAGCAAAAAAATATGAGTAAAATTTGAAAATTGATCTTTAAAATGGTGAAGATACAAATAAATATAAAAAACTCCCAAAATAGAAAATAAAAACCCAACGCTAAAAAGAAGTTTTGGAAAAATGCTAATACAAAATGCTATACTTAAAAATAAAAATTTAAAACTGAGTATTTTAATATTTTTACTAAATAAATAAAAAGCAAAAATGCTCATTAGTAAAGCTCTTGTGTAAGAAGGACTAAAATCTATTAAAAATATATACAAAATTAAAAGCAAGAAAGCAAAAATACTAATATCAAGTTTTAAACTTCTATAAGGAAAATATCGTTTATGAAAAAAAGCGTATAAAGGAGCAAAAATCAAAAAGCAAAAGCTAAATAACAAGCCCAAATGATACCCGCTAATAGCGATTAAATGCGCGATATTATAAAAATTTACATCATTTCTAAGTTCACTTGATACATTTTTTGCAAAAAATAAAGCCCCGTAAAATTCTTTGATTTTTTCATTTTGATGTTGATTTAAAAAATACCTTATTAAGGTATTTTCTTTTTGTGTTTTGGTTTTGTTAAAATCATAACTTGGCACATAAAAACTTTTACTAAGATAATCTTTAAAGTTAATATTTTTAGTAATTATTCTAAGATTTATTACATCGTTTTTACTTAAATTTAGATCTTTATAACTAGTAGTATAAAAAATAAAATCAGAATTTTTAAGTTTTAAAACTTGATATTTTTTACCTTTTTTATTAGTTTTTTCATAAGAAGATAAAACGATATTATCTTTAAGTAATAAATGCTTAGTAAGTTTAAAATTTTGATATTTTTTATACTCATAGATGAAATTTAAACTAAAAATTGCTAAAAAACATAATAATAAAATAAAAAATTCTCTATAAGTTTCTTTTATAGAGAATTTTAAACTCATTTTTTCTTAGAAAAGCGTGATAAATATAACCATATAATAAAAATTAAAGTGATTATAAAAGCAGGAGCTATGTAAGGATAGTTGGTAAATACTTCAAAAGCCTCTTTTAGAGTATTTCCAAAAATAAAACCAGCATAGCCTAAAACAACAGCCCAAATCAGACTAGCTAAGGTATTGATGATAAAAAATCTTACAAAGCTAAATTTACAAAGACCTGCTGCTATAGGAATGATAGTTTTTACTCCATAGATAAATTTTTGCACCACTAAAAGCAAGTCGCCGTATTTTTTGATTTTCATCATAGCAAGAGCAATTTTTCTTCTATGATTTTTAAAATAAGGCATTATGTCTTTTTTGTAGTATTTTCCCAAGATAAACAACAATGTTGAGCCTATGGTATTAGCTAAAAAGGCTAAAAATATACATAAATGTAAATCAAGTTTAGTAGAACTTGCACAAAGCACTCCTGCAGCAAGTATAGCAACCATACCTCCACCAAAGGAATAAAAAAATAAAATCAAATAACCATAAGTGCTTAGATTATCTATCATTTCTTGCATGAAAAACCTTATCTTGCAAAATCAATAGCTCTAAGTTCTCTGATGACATTGACTTTTATTTCACCAGGGTATTGAACTTTTTCTTGAATTTCTTCAGCTATTTCTTTGGCTAAAAGCACAGATTCATCATCATTGACTAATTTTGCATTAACAATAACTCTAATCTCCCTACCAGCATTAATAGCATAAGCTTTTTTAACCCCTTCTTTGCTCTTTGCTATCTCTTCAAGTTCGCTTACTCTTTTTAAGAAGGCTTCTAAAACCTCACGTCTTGCGCCAGGACGCGCAGCACTTAGTGTATCTGCTGTGCAAACTGCAGCTGATTCTATGCTAATAGCTTCTTCATGCCCATGATGAGCATAAATTGCATTAATCACAACAGGATGTTCTTTGTATCTTTTGCAAAGTTCAGCTCCTAAATCCACATGAGAGCCTTCAAATTCATGCGTTAAAGCCTTACCTATATCATGTAAAATCCCAGCTCTTCTTGCTAGTTTTTCATCCCCGCCACACTCAGCTGCTATGATTCCAGCTAAATGTGCCACTTCTAAAGAATGCGCTAGAGCATTTTGACCATAACTTGCTCTATATCTTAATTTTCCTATTAATTTAACAATTTCAGGATGGATATTATTAAGTCCTAAATCCATTACTATAGTTTGACCTTCTTCTAGGATATTATCTTCAAATTCTTTACAAACTTTTTCATGAATTTCTTCTATTTTTGCAGGTTGTATTCTGCCATCTTCAACTAAAAGTTCAATTACCTTTGTAGCAATGGCGCGTCTATAAAGATTAAAACAACTTACTATGATTGCTCCAGGTGTGTCATCGATGATAATATCAACACCCAAAACCATTTCTAAGGTTTTAACATTTCTTCCTTCTTTGCCTATAATGCGTCCTTTTAATTCATCGTTTTTGATATTTACTACATTAATTAATCTTTCAGCAGCAAATTCTCCCGCAAATCTTGAAGTAGCTTGTGCCAAGATAAAATTAACCTTTCTTTTGGCTTCGTTTCTAGCTTCTTCTTCGTATTTTCTAACAATATGAGCAATTTCAGCTCTTGAGTTTTCTTCTACTTTTTGTAAAACTATATTTTTTGCTTCTTCTTGTGTAAGACCAGCTGAATGTTCAAGGATTTTTAATACTTCATTTAGTTTTGTTTCATAGTTTTGTTTTAAATTTTCATTTTCCTCATGTAAAGCTTTTATGGTTTGCTGCTCTTTTACTAACTTGTTTTTGTTTTCTTCATGAAGCTTTTCTTGATAATGAAGGTTTTGTTCTTTTTTGTTGAGTTCTTCAAGCTTGATAGAATGCTCTTTTTGTAGTTTTTGAATTTTTTCATCAAATTTTTTCTTTGCTGCAAATTCAGCTTCAGCGACTGAATTTTTAGCATCTTTAAGTGTTAGCTCGGCTTCATATTCAATAGCTTTTGCTTTTGCTTTTGCTTGCTCTAAAAAGATATTGAAATTTGCATCATTAATCTTTTTGGCGACTATATACCCAATCCCTCCGCCTATAAAAACGGCTATTAATGCAACTAATATTTCTATCATTGTTTTTGACTTTCCTAAAATATTTTTTATAAGGGTTTATATAAAAATTTCCTTTTATATCATGATCTTGGCTAAAAATTTGATGAGATTTTGCATCTATCATTTGTGTAAAAATAACCAAAGGTTTTTTATAAGAAATACTTTCAAAAAACCTATCATAAAAACCTTGACCATGACCGATTCTTCCTAATTTTGCGTCTACACCTATTACAGGGATGATTGCAACATCAATATGAGTTTGTAAAAAAGAATCTTTTGGTTCATATACCCCAAAGCTCTTTTTTTCAAGAGCTAACCTTAATTTTACTACCTTTAAACTTTTATCTTGCATAAATGGAACAAAAATTTGATATTTTTTTGTTAGAAAATGTCTGAATTTATAAAGATTGATTTCATATTTCAAAGGGATATATATGAGGATATTTTTGCAATTTTTGTATAAATTTAGAATTTTCTTTATTTCTTGAAAAACTAAAAAATCCCTTTTGTATTGATATTTTAATTTTAAATGCATTTTGGATTTTTGTTTTATTCTAAAATTGTTTTTTATCAAGGCTTTCCTTAAAGTTTTTAACTTTTTATGTTATACTTTTAAGCTTAAAAAATCATAAGGATAAGAATTGAAATTTAAAATTTTTTTAGTAATTTTTATCGCGATATTTTTCACTTCATGTTCGAGTGATAAAGAAAATTCCAGCACTGAAAATACAAATAATGCAAGTTTGACTCAAAGTGAAAACACTGATTTTACTTTGAAATTTTTAGATGGTAGGAAAATGTATGTGAAATATCATGAGCAAGTATTTAATTTTGATGATACAGCTAAAGCTAAGTTGTTTGTTTTTTTTACAAGTTGGTGTGTACCTTGTAAGGCTCAAATTCCACATTTAAATAATTTAAATAAAAAATATCAAGACAAATTTGAAGTAATAACGCTTTTTTTAGAAGAAAATAAAGAGCAAGAAATATTAACTTTTATAGAAGATGAAAAAATGAAATTTTCAGCGGCTATAGGAGGGAATAATTTTGTTTTTTCTAAAATTTTAAATGTCAATTCTATTCCAACGATGGTGTTGTTTAATGCAAAAGGCGAAAAGATTAAAGAGTATTTAGGGATAATCCCTGAAGAAATGTTAGATATAGATATACAAAAAGCGATAATGTAATGTTTGGATTTTTAAAAAATGGTTTGAAAAAAACCTTAGAAAGTATTCATTTAGTTAAAGCTTCAAATAAAATCATTACCAAAGATTTACTTGAAGAAATGCTTTTAGAAGCTGATGTGGCGTATGAAATAGTTGAAGAGATTATTTATTATCTTCCTCCAAATGATGAGGTTAAAAAGGCTGATTTAGAGCGTGTTATGGGGACTTATTTTATTTATGATAAGCCAGAACTTGCTAATGCTAAGCCTTTTGTGGATTTGATTTTAGGTGTAAATGGGGTAGGTAAGACTACAAGCATTGCTAAAATGGCACATTTACATAAAGAAAATGGTGAAAAAGTTATACTTGGAGCTTGTGATACTTTTAGAGCAGGAGCCATAGAGCAGTTAAAATTATGGGCACAAAAATTAAATATAGATATCATAGCTACTTCACAAGGACACGATCCTTCAGCAGTTGCTTATGATGCTATTTCTAAAGCTTTGGCAAAAAACTATGATAGGGTTATTTTAGATACAGCAGGACGCTTGCAAAATCAAAAAAATCTTGCTAATGAGCTTGAAAAAATCGTTCGCATAAGCGATAAAGCTATGCAAGGAGCTCCTCATAGAAAAATCCTTGTGCTTGATGGCACTCAAGGCGTAGCAGGAATTTTACAAGCAAAAGCTTTTAATGATTTAGTAAAACTTGATGGAGTGATTATTACAAAACTTGATGGAACTGCTAAAGGTGGAGCTTTATTTAGCATAGCAAGAGAGCTTGAACTTCCTATTTTATATGTAGGAGTAGGAGAGCAACTAGGACAAATTCATGAGTTTAATCCTAGTGAATATGTTAAAACTTTAGTTGAAGAGATTTTTGCATAATTTATGGCTAAAAAACATATTTTATTTGAATGCCAAGCTTGTGGAAATCAACAAAGTAAATGGCTGGGCAAATGTCCTGAATGTGGTTCTTGGGATAGTTTTGTTGAGCTAAAGCAAGAACAAATTAAGGTTTTAAAAGAGTTAAATTCGCTCTCAAACACTCCAAGTTCTGCAGTATGTATCAATGATGTTATAGCAGAAAATTTCACACGTATTAGTACTGATGATAATGAGCTTGATTTGGTTTTAGGTGGTGGGCTTGTTGTAGGTTCTTTGGTGTTAATTGGGGGTTCACCTGGGGTTGGAAAATCCACACTTTTATTAAAAATTGCTTCGAATTTGGCTAAAAGTGGTAAAAAAGTACTTTATGTAAGTGGCGAGGAAAGCAAATCTCAAATCAAACTGCGTGCAGATCGTTTAAATGCAAATTGCGAGAATTTATTTTTACTTACTGAGCTTTGCTTGGAAGATATTTTAAGCGAGCTTTCTAAAAAAGATTATGAAATTTTAATTATTGATTCTATACAAACTTTATATTCTAATAAAATTACTTCAGCAGCAGGTAGTATCACTCAAGTTAGAGAAATTACTTTTGAGTTAATGCGCTATTCTAAGGCCAACAATATTAGCACTTTTATCATAGGGCATATTACTAAAGATGGAGCTATAGCTGGACCTAGAATTTTAGAGCATATGGTAGATGTAGTGCTTTATTTTGAAGGTGATGCTAATAAAGAAATAAGAATTTTAAGAGGTTTTAAAAATCGTTTTGGAAATATTTCTGAAGTTGGTATTTTTGAAATGACTTCTAAGGGTTTAATTAGCACTAAAGACATAGCTAATAGATTTTTTACGCGTGGTAAAGCAGTAAGTGGTAGTGCTTTAAGTGTTGTGATGGAAGGAAGTAGAGCCTTAGTACTAGAAATTCAAGCCTTAGTTTGCGAGAGTGCTTATCCAAAACGCAGTGCAACAGGCTATGAAAAAAATCGCTTAGATATGCTTATAGCTTTACTTGAGAGAAAGCTTGAAATTCCTTTGGGTCATTATGATGTTTTTATTAATGTAAGTGGTGGAGTGAAAATTAGCGAAACTGCAGCAGATTTAGCGGTGGTTGCGGCGATTATTTCAAGTTTTAAAAATCGCCCTTTAAGTAAAGATAGTGTTTTTGTGGGCGAACTTAGTTTAAATGGTGAGATCAAAGAAGTATTTTCACTTGATGTGCGTTTAAAAGAAGCTAAAATGCAAAAATTTAAAAATGCCATAGTGCCTGTAAAACCTATGGAAGAACTTGGCTTAAAATGTTTTGTAGCCAAAGAATTACGTGAGGTTTTAGAATGGATGTAAAATTTGATGTAATCATTATAGGTTCAGGTCTTGGAGGCTTAAGTGCGGGTGCTTTTTTAGCTAGAAATGGTAAAAAAGTTTTAGTTTTAGAACAGCATTCTTTAATCGGTGGTTGCGCTACTTGTTTTAAAAGAAAAGGCGCTTTGATTGATGCGGGACTTCATGAGATGGACCTAGGTGAAGCAAAAACTGATATGAAGCATTTGGTTTTTGATAAGCTTGGTATAAAGAATAAAATTCAAATTTTACCTTTACCAAGTGCATGGAGTATTAAAAGTAAAAATTATAATCTAACTTTACCTCATGGTATAGAAAAAGTAAAAGAAGTTTTGAAAAAAGAATTTCCGCAAGAGTGCAAAGGTATAGATAAATATTTTAAAGCTATAAAAACGCAAGCTTATGCTATTCGAAGATTTCCTTGGGATTTAAAATTAAGTGAGTTATTGTTGTTTCCTTTTGACACTGCTTGGATATTTATTAAAAATAGATTGTTTAATAAAAAAGTTTATGATGTTTTAAATGCTTATATTAAAAATGATAAGCTAAAAAAGATTTTAAATGCAAATATGAGTTATTATCATCATGATAGTAAAGAATTTATTTTTAGTTTTCATGCTATTGCACAAAAGCATTATTATGATGGTGGGGTGTATATTAAAGGTGGCTCGCAAGCTTTAAGTGATGTCTTGGCTGAGGTTATCAAAGAAAATCAAGGGCAGGTTTTAGCTAAGGCTGAAGTTGTTAAAATACTCACAAAAGATCAAAAAGCTTATGGAGTAGAATACATTCAAAATAATCAAAAACACACCATCCATGCGCAAAATATCATCGCAAATTGTGATCCTTTAATCGTATATAAAGACTTGCTTAAAGATTTAAATTTAACCCAAGAAATCAAAGCAATAGAGTCTAAAAAGCGCGCTTGTTCTTTGGTAAGTGCTTATTTTATTTATGATAAAGATATTTCTAAAATTTATAAAAATATGGATTATTGTAATTTTATATTTGAAGATGATTTTTTAAATAGTTCATATGAAAATACTAATATTTTAAAACTAGATATCAAAAAAAGACCTATGGCTTTTGTGAATTATTCTAAGGTTGATAGTGGCTTAGCTAGTGATAAGTATATAGGTGTTGTAGCTTTTAGTTCAAATTATAGCGAATGGGATTTAAATAAGCAAGATTATAAAACTAAAAAAGAAGAAGTGTTAAAAGCTATAGTGCAAAGACTAGATGAGATTTTTCCGAATTTAAGTTCACACTTAATCCATCAAGAATTAGCTACCCCAAAAACTATACAAAGATACACTAAAGCTTATGAAGGTGCAATTTATGGATTTTCTCAAGATCAAGAAGGAGTTAAATATAGGTTACATTATAAAAGTAAAAGTATAGAAAATTTGTATTTTGCTAATGCTTTTATATTTCCTGGTGGTGGCTTTACAGGCGCGATTTTGGGTGGATATTTTTGTGCTAATAAAATGAATTTTCATTAAAATATAAGCAATTTTTTTCTATAATATTAGCTTTGAAATATTTATTCTGCTAAGGATTTTTAATGAAGGATTTATTTTTATTTAGTTCTTTTATAGATTCTAGTCACACTTTTGCATACTTTTTTCATTTGGGTATAGTAGTTGTGATTTCTTTGATTTTAGCAAAACTTGCTACAAGATCTATGCAAATTGTCCCAAGAGGTAGTCAGAATTTAGCCGAAGCTTACATGGAAGGCATTTTAAGTATGGGTAGAGATACTATGGGTAGTGATGAAGCTGCTAGAAAATATTTACCTTTAGTTGCAACTATAGGTTTTATGGTATTTTTTAGTAATATTATAGGAATTATCCCTGGTTTTGAAGCTCCAAGTGCTAGTTTAAATTTTAGTGCTTCTTTGGCTATTATAGTATTTGTGTATTATCATTTTGAAGGCATTAGAACTCAAGGATTTTTTAAGTATTTTGCACATTTCATGGGACCTGTGAAAATTCTAGCGCCTTTAATGTTTCCTATAGAAGTGGTTTCTCATTTTTCAAGAGTTATTTCTTTATCTTTCCGTTTATTTGGTAATATTAAAGGAGATGATTTATTCTTAGCAGTTATTTTAGCTCTTGTGCCTTGGGTTGCACCACTGCCTGCTTATATGCTTTTAACTTTTATGGCATTTTTACAATCTTTTATTTTTATGATTTTAACTTATGTTTATTTAGCAGGTGCAACTGTAGTTGATGAGCATCATTAATTTTTAAAAAGCAAAAAATTATTTTTTGCTTTTTTCTTTTTTAATATACTTCTTTTATTCTTTTTTAAACTCTTTTTGAAATAAAAAACGCTAGAATAAATAAAAAATTCTAAGGAAAATTTTAATGTTTGAAGTTGTTATAGGACTTGAAGTTCATGCGCAATTAAATACAAAAACAAAAATCTTTTGCTCATGTGCGACTTCTTTTGGAGAAAAATCAAATACTAATGTATGCCCAACATGTTTAGCTTTACCAGGTGCTTTACCTGTATTAAATCAAGAAGCGGTAAAAAAAGCCATAGCATTTGGAAAAGCAGTTAATGCAACTATAAATAAAAAAAGTATTTTTAATAGAAAAAATTATTTTTATCCTGATTTGCCAAAAGCTTATCAAATTTCACAATTTGATATTCCTATAGTAGAAAATGGTGAGTTATTTATTAATGTAAATGGAGAAAATAAACGCATAGGTATCACCAGAGCTCATTTAGAAGAAGATGCAGGAAAAAATATACATGAGAGTAATTTCTCAAAAGTAGATTTAAATAGAGCAGGTACGCCTTTGCTTGAAATCGTTAGTGAGCCTGAACTTAGAAGTTCTGATGAGGCAGTGGCTTATTTAAAAAAATTGCATTCTATTATAAGATTTTTAGATATTTCAGATGCAAATATGCAAGAAGGTAGTTTTAGATGTGATGCTAATGTTAGTATTCGTCCAAAGGGTGATGATAAGCTTTATACTAGAGTGGAGATTAAAAACTTAAATTCATTTCGTTTTATCCAAAAGGCGATTGAGTATGAAGTAAAACGCCAAAGTGAAGCTTGGGAAGATGGAAAATACGATCAAGAAGTTGTGCAAGAAACAAGATTGTTTGATACGGTTAATTTAGTTACTAGAAGTATGAGAGGTAAAGAAGATTCTGCTGAATATAGATATTTCCCTGATCCTGATCTTTTACCTGTGATTTTAAATGATGAAATGCTAAATCAAGATATACCTGAACTTCCTGATGAGAAAAAAGCTAGATTTGTTAGTGAATTAGGTATTAAAGAAAGTGATAGTGAAGTGATTGTTTCTTCATTAGAGCTTTGTAGATATTTTGAGTATCTAATTAATCAAAAATTAAATCCAAAACTTTGTGTTACTTGGCTTACGACTGAGTTAATGGGACTTTTAAAAGGCGAATTGACCATAGAAAACTCACCTATAAAACAAGAAAAATTAGCTATTTTAATCAAACGCATAGAAGAAGGTGTTATTAGTGCTAAAGCAGGTAAGGATATTTTAGCTTATGTGTTTGAAAACACAGAAGTTGAAATTGATGATGCTATTGAAAAACTTGGTTTAAAACAAGTAAGTGATGATAGTGCTATTGAAAAGATTATTGATGAAATTTTAGCAAATAATGAAGATAAAGTAACTGAATATAAAAGTGGTAAAGATAAACTTTTTGGTTTCTTTGTTGGTCAAGCAATGAAAGCAGGTAAAGGTGCATTTAATCCTGCTAAGGTAAATGAAATTTTAAAAGCAAAACTTGGTTAAATATGAAAATAGCAGTTGTTGGTGCAGGAAAATGGGGAAGTGCTTTATATGATGCATTGAGTGTTAAAAATGAATGCGTGATAACTTCTTTTCATGAAAAAGATCTTTCTTATTTTGTTAGCACCAAAGAAGCTTTAGAATATGAATATTTAGTTTTTGCTTTATACGCTCAAGGAATACATGAGTGGCTTGCAAATAATTTTAAAGATTTAAATCAAAAAATTCTTGTAGCTTCTAAAGGTATTGATTATAAAAGTTTAAAATTTATGGATGAGGTTTTTAGTGAGTTTATAAGTAGTGATAGACTTTGTTTTTTAAGTGGTCCTTCTTTTGCAAGTGAAGTTTTAGAAAAAAAACCTTGTGCTTTGGTTGTTAGTGGTAAAAATCAAGAGCTTTGTAATCAATTTGCAAGTTTTTTTCCAAATTATATTAAAACCTATACAAGTTCTGATGTTAAAGGCGCTGAAATTTGTGGTGCATATAAGAATGTTTTAGCAATTGCAAGCGGGGTTTGCGATGGTTTAAATTTAGGTAATAATGCAAGAGCTTCTTTGGTTTCAAGAGGCTTGGTGGAAATGCACCGCTTTGGACAATTTTTTAATGCTAAAGAAGAAACTTTTTTAGGACTTAGTGGGGCTGGAGATTTATTTTTAACAGCTTCAAGCAATCTATCAAGAAATTATAGAGTAGGTTTGAGTCTAGCTAGTGGTAAAAATATAAAAGATATTTTGATGGAACTTGGTGAGGTAGCCGAAGGAGTGCAAACTGCTTATGCTATACATTCTTTATCAAAACAATTTCAAATTTATACCCCAATTGTTAATGAAGTAGTCTTAATGTTAGAGGGTAAAAATGCTTGGGAATCTTTGAAAGATTTGATGTCATCAAAGGAGGAAATATCATGATTATCAAAAATGCAAAAATTTATGGTGAGCAAAAGCTTGATCTTAAAATAGAAGATGGAAAAATCACTCAAATTGCTAATGATTTAAATGATGATGAGCATATTGTTGATATAGAAGGTAAGACTTTACTTCCTTCATTTATTGATTTAAATGTTAGTTTGCTTGATAATGAATTTAGTATAGATAGATTATATGATCTAGAAAAAGCATGCTTAAAAGGTGGGGTGGGAACTATTGTTTTAAAAGATAGTTTAGAAGCTAATACTCAAGGCTATGCACTTTATTTTGATAAATTAAAATCTTTAGATATTAATGTTTTACCTATTATTAATGTATTAGATAAAACAAAAAAATTAAAAAATATTGCTACCTTGATTGATATAGGTGCAAAAGGCTTAGAGCTTTCAAGTACTTTGGGTGCAAATTATTTAAGACAATGTATGCAATATGCTAATATGAAATCCACCCCGGTGTTTTTAAAGTGTTTTGATGAGAGTTTTGATGATCATGGAGTGATGAATGATGGACAAATAAGCTTTGAATTAGGTCTTATAGGAATTAGTAATATAGCTGAAACTAGTGAAGTAGCAAAAATGAAAGAACTAATGGAATTTTATAAAAACAAAGCTTGTTTTAGTTCTTTAGCAATTGCAAGATCATTTGAATTATTGCATGATCAATATAGTGAAATTTCAATCCATCATTTAATCAAAGATGAAAGTGCATGTGAAAATTTCAATACTCAAGCAAAAATTTTACCTCCACTGAGAGCAAAAAATGAATTAATAAGTCTTAAAAAATTACTTCAAGATAAAAAAATTACTTTCTTAAGCTCTTTACATACTCCTAGCACTAAAAAAGATTTAGCTTTTGATGAAGCAGATTTTGGAGTGAATGCCATAGCTATGTATATGAGTTTATGTTTTACATATTTAGTAAAAGAAGGTATTTTAACTTGGAAAGAATTATGTGATTTTACAAGTTATAATCAAGCGCAATTTTTAGGGTTAAACAAAGGTAAAATAGAACTTGGTTTTGATGCTGATTTAGTTGTATTTGATGAAAATCTTTCTTTTAATGGAGAAGGTTTATATGTAAATGATATCTTACAAGGTAAGGTAGAAAAAAGCTTTATAGCAGGAAAAGTTTTTAGCCTTTAAGCTAAAAACTTTTATTTATTCTGCATAGCTTGTGCTACTTGAGCTGAGCTATTTCTAATTTTTTCCATACACTCTCTAGCTTCTTTAGCTAAGTCCACACTTTGATTTACGCCGCTTAAGCCATCTTTAATGCTTTGTACCACTTCAGCTGTTACATTTCTTATAGAATTAATGGTAGTAGTAATTTCATTTACTGAATGTCCAGTTCTTTCAGCTAGATTTCTAACTTCATCAGCAACTACGGCAAAGCCTCTACCATGCTCACCTGCACGCGCTGCTTCAATAGCTGCATTTAGTGCTAAAAGATTAGTTTGATCAGCTATATCACTAATGGTTTGAATGATATTTTTAATTTCTTCTGATTGCTCATTTAGCGATGAAACCAAATTACTACTATTATTCATCATATCAGCAATGCCTTGAATATTTTGAACTGTATTTTCTATAACGCTATCACCTTCTTGAGTTAAATTATCATTTTGCTCAGCTAATTCGCTGATAAGTTTTAATTTTTCTTCATCTCTTACAACTTGCTCGGTAATATCTGTTGCAAATTTAATAACTTTGTAAATTTCTCCATCATCATTTTTAATAGGATTATAACTTGCTTCTAAATGGATTAGCTTATTGTTTTTACCAAAGCGTATAAATTTTCCTGATTGAAATTTACCGCTTCTTAGCTCTTCCCAAAAAATTGTATATTCTTTTGAATTTCTAAATTTTTCTTCACAGAACATACTATGATGCTTTCCTTTGATTTCGCTTAATGAATAGCCCATAGTTTGAGTAAAATTTTCATTAGCACTTAAAATTTCTCCATAAGGATTAAACTCGATAATGGCCATAGAACGATTAGCGGCATCTATGGTGTTTTTTAGATCAAGCATTTCATAGTGTCTTTGAGTGATATCGTTTGCAAATTTAATAACCTTATATACTTCGTTATTTTGGTTTAAAATAGGAAGATAATTTGCTTCAAGATAAATATCTTTTCCGCCTTTTGCAATACGTCTAAAAAGACCATTTCTTGATTTACCGCTTTTTAAATCTCTCCAAAAGTCAACATAGCGTTGTGATTTTACTACCTCAGGCAAGCAAAACATACTATGGTGTTTTCCTTTAATTTCATCTAGAGAGTAATTCATGGTTTTTAGAAAATTTTCATTAGCACTAATAATAGTCCCATCTGTTTGAAATTCTATCATAGCCATAGTTTTACCAATGGCATTAAGTATATCTTGAAAAGCTTGAATGGACTGCTCTAATTGAGTAATTTGTTCATTAATTTTTTTCTTGTTGATAAACATAAAACCCCTTTATAAAATAATTTGAAATTATATAGTGTTTTTTAAAATAAATAATTTGTTTATATTAGTTTTTTGTTAAATTAGAGAATTTTTCTTGTAAAGAAAATCTTATTAAATCATTGATTTTTTCACTATCATTTAAGAATTGTTTATTGAGATTTTCTAGTTCTTTTAAAAAATTAAAAAGAGTTTCTTCCCATAATGCATTATTTTTTTTACTTAAGTTCATGGTTTGAATATGATTAAGTTTTCTACTCATATCGCTTAAATTTTCTAAAAATTCATCTTTGTAATTTTCATTTTGAAGTGTAAAAGTATTTTGCAAAAGATTATTTTTGATATTTCTTATTTCTTCATTGATTAGATCACAAAATTCAGGATAGATGTCATTTTTTATAGGTTCAAGTAAAGATTGCTCGTCTAATTTTAAAGTGTATTTTTTAATAGCAAAGAAAAGAACTAAAAAAGCTAATGCACTAATTAAGAGATAAAAAACCATTTTTCTAAAATTTCCTTAAAATGGTGCGGTTAGCGAGATTTGAACTCGCACACGCTGAGCGCACCACCCCCTCAAGATGGCGTGTCTACCAATTCCACCATAACCGCATAAGCCCCACAAGAGGGCTTTGAAAATTTTAAGCTGCTACTAATGCTTGGAATGGATTAGCATAAAGAGCGATAAGAGCAATAACAAGCGCATAAATAACTTGAGCTTCAATCATCGCTAAAGCAATAAACATAGTAGTCATTAATTTACCACCAAGACCAGGGTTTCTAGCAGTACCTGCTATAGTTGCTGCTGCAGTATTACCCATACCGATAGCTCCACCTAAAGCTGCAACACCAAGTCCTAAACCTGCTGCTAAGATAGAAAAAGAAGCTAACCATTGATTCATAGAACCTTCAGCTGCAAATGCAAAACCGCTTAAAGCTAGCATTAAAAATACGATTTTTTTCATAGTTTTTCCTTATAAAAATTTAAATCCTTTCGGCTTGCGTATCCCTACTCGTGATTTATAAAAGCGTAATTATATATCAATATAGCTTTAAAATTATTGAAATTTAAATTAATATATCTATTTTAAAACAAATTAAAGTTTTTTTTAGCTACATTAAAAATTTTTTATAGTTTTATAAATTTAAGGTTATTTTTATGAATGAAAAATTTTCTAAAATAGGTTTTGTATTAGCAGTGGCAGGTTCAGCTGTTGGACTTGGAAATGCTTGGAAATTCCCAACTTTAGTAGGACAAAATGGAGGCTCAGCTTTTGTACTTTTGTATTTACTTTTGACTTTGGGCGTAGGTTTTGTGATATTTTTAGCCGAACTTAGCATAGGAAAACTCAGCGAAAAAGACCCGGTGAATGCTTATTATACTTTAGCTCCAAAATATAAAAGAGCTTGGTCTATAGTTGGTTTTTCTTTAATAGGTGCTATTTTGATTGTATCTTTTTATAGTGTGATTATAGGATGGATTGTCAAATATGCTTATTTTGGATTTTTTCCTTTACCAAAAAGCATAGAAGAAAGTGGTGTTATT
>NZ_JANQDB010000014.1:0-35326 GCF_024723675.1 Campylobacter sp. 1569 | reverse complement strand
CCAAATATGCATAATATCCCATTAAAACACATATAGCACCACTTGCACCCACTACATTTACAAAACTACCATCAAAGCTTAAATACACATAAAAAGCACTAAGTAAAGAGCAAAGAATTCCACCAATTAAATAAAGCAAAGCAAATTTAAAACTTTTTAAATACTTTTCAAGCATAGAACCAAATTGAAAAAGCACTATCATATTTAAAAACAAATGAGGCCAATTTCCATGCATAAACATTGAGCTTAGAATTTGCCAATAAAATCCTTGAAAGAAAAATAAATTTAAACCCAAAATAACATCTAAATTTAAAGATCCAAAATAAAGATAATTCACAAAGACAAATATCACAATATTTAAAGCGATTAAAAAAGAAGCTACCATTGCCCTACTTTGTATTTTTAATAATTATAACAAAAAGCTATTTAAATTCTAGCTTACACATAAAATTCACACTAATAAGATACAATATCGTCAAAAAATAAAATAAGGTTAAAAATGAAAAAACTAGCTTTAGCTTTTTTGATTAGTTTAAATACTCTTAATGCAGGTATAGTCATAGCACCTGATTCTTTGCCTGTAAATATCAAACAATTTATCAAAGATTATTTTAATGCAGAAATAGGTCTGGTAGAACAAGATGGTTATTCTTATGAGATTTATTTAAGCGATGGAAGTGAGATTGAGTTTTCACTTAATGGAGAATTTAAAGAGGCTGAAAATTTTAGATCGCTAAATTATGCGATTTTACCCCTAGCAATACAAAATACCATTAAAAATATCTACCCTAATACAGCAATCATAGAGATAGAAAGAAAAATTTCTTATTATAAAATCAAACTTAATAATCAAATGAAACTTTACATAGATGATAATGGGACGATTTTAAGACAAAAATTTGATGATTAAAAGCTTATTTGGTTTTACTCAAATAAGCAAGTTTTGAATTATTTTTCCAAAAAGGTTTTAACTCATCATAACTTATAAAAATTTCAATTACTCCAGTAGAGTAAGGAGCTATATCATAAGGCTCCCATATCAAAACTAATCCATTTTTTCTCACTTCAAAAATTTCACTCATCTTAAGTTCTTTAATATCAAATAACTCATTTTCATTATATAAACTTAAAATCTTTTGCTTAATCATATTCTGAAAATCTTCATTTTCTATTTTTAACTCATTTTTCAATCTAAGAAGTTTCATATCATCAATGCTATAAGTTTTTCTTAAAAAATTAGTCATACCATGAGCACCGCCTTTATACTTATAAATATTTTTTCCTAAAGAAACAATATGCTCATCTTGATAAATTATATAAGATTGAGAAAAAAACTCATTATTAGAGATATCTTCTTTATTCCATTTATCAAAACTTTCTCTTACTTTTTGTTTTAATGAATTTTTATCTAAATTCTCATTAAAATCATCAATAATTTTTTCTAAATTTTTATTTTGACTTGACAGTTTTAATATATCTTCACTAAAATCAAACTCAATACTCTTATTATCTTCTACTTGTTTTTGTTCTTTAAGTGATAATTGATAAATGCTTGCATTGGATTTATTGGCCAAAAAGTTAAATTCTTTTTTTATACCATCTATTTTACATAGAGCTTCAAAATTATTTTTATGTATATCTTTTAAAACACAAGTTCCAAAATCTGCTATATCTATATAATACTCATCATTTTTAGCACTTCCCCAAAAATTATATTGTTTTTGTTTTGTTTGGACAAATCCATAACTAGTGTTACTTTTACTAGAGCTATATAGATAAATATCAATTTCCTTTCCTTCTAAAATATTTAGCGTAAATGTATTTTCATTATAAGCATACAAACTCACACATAAACTCAAACTCAAAGCAATTTTTTTAAACATCTATTCTCCTTGCACTCTTACAATCAAACTTTTTGGCAATTTAAAATACTCAATCCATTCTTGTTCTTTTTGTCTCATTTGTCCTTGATCTACCTCATGATCATATCCTTGTAAATGAAGCATAGCATGGATAAAAAGCAATGCCATCTCTTCTTTTTTACTATGTTTATATTCCATAGCCTTTTTGCTTACTTCATCTAAATTTATCACTATACTTCCAAGTAAATTTTCACAATTTTGCACTAAGGGAAAAGATAAGACATCTGTAGTTTTATCTACTCCCCTTTGGTTAAGATTAATTTCATGCATGGTTTTTTCATTTACTAAAACAAGTTCTATATTTTGATCACTCATTTTTTTAGCAATTTTTTCAAGAAAAGAAATATCCATTTCTTCTTCACAAAAAATCATTATTATCCTTTTAATTTTATAATTTCAAATTATATCAAAATTAAGGAAAAGTATGAAAAAAGCTCTTTGTATTATAAGTGGTGGTATGGATAGTACTTTATGTGCATATTTAGCTAAAAAAGAAGGATATGAAATTATTGCTTTACATTTTGATTATAATCAACGCACCATGCTTAAAGAAAGAGAATGTTTTAATAAAATTTGTGAAAAACTTAATATAAAAACAAAATATATTTTAGATGTTTCATTTATAGCAAATATCGGTGGTAACTCTTTAACAGATTTAAATTTAGAAATCCCCAAAGAAAAACTACATGAAAAAGAAGTTCCAAACACTTATGTTCCTTTTAGAAATGGTATTTTTTTATCCATTGCAGGAGCTATAGCTGAAAAAGAAAAATGTGAAAGTATTTTTATAGGAGTGGTGCAAGAAGATAGCAGTGGTTATCCTGATTGTAGTGCAAATTTCATACAAAAAGCAAGTGAGTTTATCAATGAAGGTACTACAAAAACTTGTAATGTCGCAATTAAAACCCCACTAGTTCATCTAAACAAAGGACAAATAGTTGATTTAGCCTTAAAAGAAAAGGTAGCCTTAGAATACACTTGGTCTTGCTATGAAAGAGAAGACAAGGCTTGTGGCAAATGTGATAGCTGTTTATTAAGATTAAAAGGCTTTAAAGAAGCTAATGTGAAAGATTTTATAGAATACATTTGATAATTTACTTTCATTTTATTTTCATTTGTATAATTTGCTTTTTAAATATTAAGGAGAAAACATGAAAAAAATACTACTTGGTTCTTTTTTAGCTGCTTCTATTTTGGCAAGCAATGCTTTAAGTAAAGAATTTAGCTTAGACAAATCCCATACAAATGTAGGATTTAAAATCAAACATTTACAAATTAGTAATGTAAATGGAAATTTTAAAGATTACGATGCAGTAATTGATTTTGATAGTGCTAAATTTGAATTTAACAAACTTCAAGCAAACATAAAAGTTGCCTCTATAAATACTGAAAATAAAGCAAGAGATGCTCATTTACAACAAGATGATTTTTTCAAAGCGAAAACTCATCCAAATATCACTTTTACGATGAGTAAATATGAAAAAATTTCCAATGAAAAAGGTAAAATGTATGGCTCATTAAATATTGCTGGTGTAAGCAAAGATATCGTTTTAGATACCGAAATTGGTGGGGTTATCAAAACAGATAGTGGCAAAGAAAAGGCAGGGTTTACTTTACAAGGGCAAATTAAAAGAAGTGATTTTAAATTTGCTCCAGATACTTCTAGTTTAACACTTAGTGATGAAGTACAAATCAACATCGAAGCAGAAATTAACGAAAAATAATTCAAAAAAAGCATTTTACATTAAAGTAAAATGCTTTTAATTTATTTAGCTAACCAACCTTCTTTTTCCCATACTTTTTGCGCTTCTTTACTTTGTGTAAATTCTATGAATTCAGCTACTTTTGGATTTTTTAGACCTTTTTGTGTTGGTACTATTTCAGCGGCTCTATAAATAATTGAGTTTTTATCTGCTTTAATAAATTTATTTTCTTTCTCACCAACTGCTTTAATCCAATGTGTCCAAATAATTAAAGCGTCAATATTTGGATTATTTTTCCACTCATCAACTGCAGCTTTTGAATTTTTAGCATATACTTTGATGTTTTTTCTAAGTTTTTCTAGATTTTCAATTTTTCCTGTTTTCAAAGCCATATCCTCATACAAGCCAACCTGCCCCGCTCCATCAACTACCATAACATTAACACCATCTTTTAAAAGATCTTCAAATTTTTTAATTTTTTTTGGATTATTTGCTCTTACAATCATGCCCGAGCCCCTAGCATTTAAAACTTGAACATCTTGTATTTTAATTTGTTTTGGCATTGCTTTAATAAATCCATCCATCATAGATGTATTGCCAGAATAAATAATATCAGCATCCATTTTTGCTTGTTTAATCCATTTAGGCGTTGGTCCTGCATTAATAATAACTTTTTCACCATGTTTTTCTTCAAACTGTTTTGCAAGTTCTTTTAAAACAGGAGCTGGACCACCTGGACCATAAACTAAAATTTCAGCATTCAATGCAGCTGCAGCAAATAAACTTAAAAATAAAAATTTTTTCATATTTTTTCCTTTAAATTAATAAAATAAAATTAGAAATATATCTTTTTAAAGTTGATATTTTTTTAATCAAATAAACTAATTTTTTTCTCTCGTGCTAAAAAATACTCCAAAAACTCTTCTTCGCTTTCTTTGATCAGACAATATTTAAAATCAAAAAAATTCTTTAATTCATTTAAATTTGCATAAGAAAAATCGCAAAATAATGAATTTTTTAATGCTATTTTGAAATCTTTAACGCCTTGAAAATTTTGTGCTATAAATTCAAAATCTTTTTCATTTTCTACAAGTAAAACTACTCTAGAACTGCCCCCAAAAGCACAAATTTCATTTTTTGAGTTTAAAAAATAGGCTTTAAAAAGTTCTAATTTTTTATCATTAAAACTAAAAGATAATTTTTGACTTTCTATAAATTCAATAAAACTAGCAAAAATATCTGCATAAAAAAATGCAAATTTTAAATCTTTAAAATACAAATTTTTACAAAGCAAACTCGTTTGAAATAAAGATTTAGAGCCTAAAATTTCATATTTACAAGCTTTTAAGGTATAAAAATTTGATTTTAATTTTAAAATAAATTTTTCATCATCAGAACAAAAGAAAGTTTTTTCTTTTGAATTTTTTAAAAGATCAAAATCTAATAAAATGTTTGAGTTTAAGACTTTAAAATTAAATGCCTTTGCAAATTTTAATTCTGTATGATTGCAGTATAGAAATTCATAAGATTTTTCTTCACATAAAAATCTAAAAAGTCTAAAAATAGCTTTTTCAAGATCATCAACTTGAAGATAAAACACATCTTTATCTTCAAGATTTAATTTTTCTTCGCTTACTATAACATAGGCACCAAGTTTTATAGCAAAACTTGCTTGTTCGTTATTTTTAGCAAAAAAAACACTTGCCTGTTTGACTTTATTTAAATCTATACTAAAATCATAAACACTAGAAGTTGCTCCATGGTTTAAAACTTGGGCATTAACAAGCTCGACAAAATTAGAAATATTCATTTAGCCTATTAAAGCTCCATTTTCAATAAAGCTTTGTGGGCTAATTAAAACTAATTTTTCATCTTTTTGAGCACTTAAAATCATACCTTGGCTTTCATGGCCAAAAATTTTAGCTTTTTTTAAATTTGTAATCACACAAACTTGCTTGCCTATTAATTCACTAGCTTTATAAAATTTAGCAATACCCGAAAGTACTTGTCTTAACTCACCATTTTCAAGTTCAAGTTGAAATTTTAAAAGCTTTTCACTACCCTCTATATTCTGACAATCTTTTACTAATGCTACTTTAATTTCGATTTTTTTAAAATCATCTATTTTAATTTGAGGCAAACTTGGCTTTTCTTCTGCTTTTTCTTCTTTTTTGCTTTCTTGGGTTAATTCAACTTTTGGAAATAAAGCTTCACATGCACTTGATTTTAAATCACATAATTGATTGTTTAAGATTAATTTTTGATAATTTTCATTTGAAATTTCAAAATTTAAAGCTTTGGCAATTTTTAAAGCTGTTTTTGGCATAGCAGCTGAAAGTAAAATAGTAACTTTTGTTAAAATATTAGCACACAAAGCCACTAAGGCATTAGCTTTTTGCATTTGATCATTTTTAATTAAATTCCAAGGCTCATATTTGCTAATACTTAAATTTGCTAAAGATAAAGCCTTGAAAAGCTCTTCTAAATAACGATTTGGTTGGATATTTTCTAAAGCATTAATTGCATTATCTAAATATTCTTTACATTCATTTAATTCTTGATTAAAATACAAGTTCACATCTTTACAATCAATAATATTTTGAGAATACTTAGCACTCATACCGATAATTCTATTTAATAAATTTCCAAGCTCATTGCTTAACTCTGCATTGATTCTAGTGATTAATGCTTTTTGTGAAAAATCCCCATCATTGCCAAAAGGAACTTCTCTGAGTAAAAAATATCTAAAAGCTTCTAAACCAAAAGTATCTGCCACTTCTTTAGGTGCTACTACATTACCTTTAGATTTGCTCATTTTTTCACCATCTTTAGTCCACCAACCATGTGCTGCTACAAATTTAGGCAAAGGAAGCTCTAAACTCATCAAAAACGCAGGCCAATACACTGCATGAAAACGTAAGATATCTTTACCTACAAAATGAATATGAGCAGGCCAAAGATCCATATTTTTATCATCAAGTCCATAACCCAAAGCACTTACATAATTCATCAAAGCATCAAGCCAAACATACACCACATGTTTTTCATCATTTAATTCTTTTGGAAGCTTTATACCCCATTCAAAACTCGTTCTTGTAATAGAAAGATCTTTTAAGCCACCTTCTACAAAATGAATCAACTCATTAGCCTTATTTTTAGGTAAAATCGGCTCTTTTTCTTTATACCATTTAAGAATTTGATCTTGATATTTAGAAAGCTTGAAAAAATAACTTTCTTCTTTTAAAAGCTGTGTTTTTTTACCACAATCTGGACAATGACACTCATTTACAAGCTGAGTTTGGGTAAAATAACTCTCACAAGAAACACAATAAAAGCCTTCATAAGTTCCTTTATAAATATCACCTTTATCAAACATTTTTTTAAATGCTTTTTGTACGCTTAATTTGTGATTTTCATCTGTAGTTCTAATGAAATAATCATAAGAAATTTCAAACTCATCCCAAAGTTTTTTAAACTTAAAACTGATTTCATCTGCATATTCTTTAGGGGTAAAATTTCTAGCACTAGCAGCTTGCTCTATCTTTTGGCCATGTTCATCTGTACCTGTTAAAAAGAATGTTTTTTCTCCTTGCAAGCGATAAAATCTAGCCAAAGTATCTACTATAATCGTAGTGTAAGCATGACCTATGTGTGCCACATCATTTACATAATATATCGGAGTAGTAATATAACGCATTTTAAACCTTTAATTAAAAATCAAATCCACCTTCTTTACCTTTAGACATACTCTTATAAACTGCATCAATATACTCTTTTCTTAAAGAGCATTCAAAAATCAAAGAGCAAGGCAAACAAGATTTTAAGTTTTTATCGTTTTGACAAGCTTGAAGTTCGTTTTTTTTAACTTCCAAAGCTAGTTCAAATTCATCTTTAACTTCAGCCATTAAAGCCCTTTATAAGCTTGTTTTAGTTTTTCAATTTCATATTTTGAACCCAAAAAGCATGGTGTACTTGCATGGATTTTCTCAAATTCTAAATCAAGCAAAGAATTATTTTCTCCATTAGTAGAAAGCCCTCCTGCTTTTTCAAAAATAAAAGCAAAAGGAAATACCTCAAAATATGCTCTCAATTTTCCATTTGGTGCATCACTTGTTGCAGGATATGAAAATAATCCTCCACCTTTGAGTAAAATTTGGTGTAAATCACTCACCATGGCACCTGAATATCTTAAGCGATAACCCTCATCAAACAAAGCTTTTATAAAAGCTCTATGAGTATCTGACCAATTTTTTTGTGTTCCACCACTTGCATTCAATTTGCCTTTTTCGTTTAATTTTAAATCCTTAACAAAAACAAATTCATCATTTTCATTTAACCTATAAAGCTTAGGAGTGTCTATACACACTATAAGCTCTAAACGCACACCATAAATAGCATAAACTGCTGCTTTTAGATTTTTTGCACTAGCCTTTTGCTCATAAATAGCAAAAATAGAACCTATAGCAAAATTCACATCTACCAAAGATGAGCCATCTAAAGGATCATAAGCAACAACGTATTTTTCATTTTCATTGATTAATAATTGCTCTTGTTTTTCCTCACTAATTAAGCTTTTTATGCCTTTATTTTGTCTTAAAATTCTAGTGATAATCTCATCACTTTTTACATCAAGTTTTAATTGATTATCTCCAGTAGCATTTTGAGAAGTAGTATAATCAAAATCTTTTAAATATCTAAGTTCTTTTGAAATTTCAATCACTGCTTTTTGTATATCGTTAATTAATTCTTGCATATTTTACCCCTATACTTTTTTTGAATTTTTTAATATAAAATCACAAATACTTTCTAAATCATCCAAATAAAGCCAAGTTAAATTTTCATTTTCAATTTTCTCATAGCTTGCAATAGCCTTAGAATAAGTAAAATAGCTCTCATCTACTTCTTTGCAAAAAACACTAATTCTTGGCATATCTAAGGTTTTTAAGCCCTCTATAAATAAAAAATCAAATTCCCCTAGTTTAGAAATGGCTTCATCTAAAGTACTTGGAGAATGTGTGAATAAAGTTGTCCTTGTAGGGCTTAAAACCATTACATCAGCACCACTTTGAAAAAATTTAAAACTATCTTTTTTTGCTATATCAAAGCTTGCTTTATCTTTTGGATCATGTTTTATAATGCATACTTTATAATTTCGCTCCATAAAATATTTAGCAACTTGAGTTATTAAAGTTGTTTTACCTGAATTGGAAGGCCCACTAAAAGCCATTGCTAATCTTTTCATAACTTCCTTAAATCAAAGAAAATAAACAAAATTATATCTTTTTAAAAGTTAAAAGCTTATAATTATAAAAAAATTAGGAATAAAATATGAAAAAAATTTATATGATTATTTTCTTAACACTTATTTTTACTGCATGCTCAAATAAAACTCAAAAACAAAGCGAAATCAATTTAAAAAGCCAAACTCTTATGTATGCACAAAAAATCAATTTTAATTATAAAGATAATAGAGTAGTTGCTTTATTAAGCTATCTAAATCCTGTATTAGATGAAAAAAGTCAACAAGAAGTTTTTGTGCTTAGTTTTTTACCAAATATCAACATCAATCAAGAGCAAATTTCAATACTCATAAATGGAGAAAAAACTAACTTAAAAGTCTTAGATCAAAATGATGAGTTGTTTAAATATATCGTCAAAAGTGATTATGCAAGTTATTACAAAATCACCCTTGATGAATTAGTGCAAAAACCTATTTTGCAACTTGATTTGTGTTTTGAGAATCAGTGTTTTGAGTTAAAGTTTCAAAAAATTTCGAAATCGGTGTATTATCGTTCAGAAGATGTAAATACACAATATAATTAGCTAAAACTTTCTTAGCATACACCCTACTTTCTGCATAAGGAACTAGTTCCATAGATAAAAATGGTTCGTACTTTCCTACTCTAAACATATCTTCTCTTTTAAGCATTCTAGTGGTAAATCCTATACCTCCATTATAAGCATATGCAACAAAAACCGGAGAATTAAGTTTAGATTCTAAATAATCTAAATGATGATTTGCAAAAGTATAAGCTGTTTTTGGATCAAAAAGCATATCTTGGTCAAAATTTGGAATTTGTAACTCTTTATTACCTATATGATTAGCTAAAAATGGAATAAATTGCATAATACCCAAAGCATAAGAAGTTGAAATGGCTGTTGGTATAAAACGACTTTCTTGTCTAGCTAAAGCTAAAATCATAGCCTTTCTTTGCGTAGAATAATCCTTTAAATATTCAAAATAAGGCATTATAAAATAATGCTTTTTAAAACCCTCAGCTCTTTCTTTAATATAAGCATAAATAGCGATGTTTTCTTTAGTATAAAAATCTTTGGCAAGCTTTTCTAACTCATTAGGAGTGCCTTTTGCAATTTCTTTTGCAAGTTTTTGCCAAGCAAAAGGATCCTTCATATCAAAATCATTTTTTTGTTTTTTTGGCTTTAATTCTTCTATTTTAGGCAAAGGCAAGCCCTTTAACTCTCTTGCATAAAGACTATAAATATTTAAAGAATCACTTTGAGCAAGCTCATCAAGATACTTTTTATCTTGAGTGATTAAATAAATCCAAAAATTTGCATTATCTGCTAAAGGTTTGCTTTTAAAAGTATCTTTTGCTACTTGGAAAAATTCCAATGCTTTTTCATCGTCATTTTCTAAAATAGCATTCACACCTAAGTAAAATGCATTATCTTGAAAAGTTAAACTTGCATCCACATTGACCAAAGATTTTCTTATCAATGGACTTTTTTTCTTAATGATAATTTCTTTTACAAAATTTGTAAATTCTTTTTCTTTTGCTAATTCATTTACAAAATCTTTTTCTAGGAAAAAATCCTTTTTATCTTTTAAAAAGCCATAAATTTTATAAAAATTTGCACTATCATAATTTAAAACTGCATAACTTAGAGGATCTTTAGCACTAAAAGCTTCTAAAAGCTTTACTAAATTTGGATTATCCTGTGGGATATTTTTTTTCATCTCATTACGCGTTGAAGCATTAAGATCTTGTATAAAAGTTAAACTGTTTAATCTTATAAGCTGACAAGTAGCATTAGCATCTAAGATATTTTGCGTATTAAATTTATAACAAGCTTCATATTCTTTATTATATCCCAAAGGTGGAATAATAGCTTCAATGGCATTTTTAATACGCCCTGCATAACGATAAATATGTTCTTTTAAACCTTTGACTTCTTCTTTTTTAAATTCATTTTTTTCTAATAAACGATATAAATAATAATCCTTAGCCAAAGAATTTGGTTTTTGCTCTAATTCTTTATAAGAATACATAGCACTATTTGCAAAAACTACTCCAGCCAAAAGTAATACTACACTTTTTTTCAACACTTATAAACTTCCTAAAATTAAATTTGATAAAAATATTTGAATAAATTTTAATCCTAAAATAATAATCAAAGGTGCTAAATCAATGCTTCCTATAGTAGTGGGAATAAATCTTCTTACAAAAGCATAAGCAGGATTAGTTAAACGATATAAAATTTGCACTATAGGATTGTACGGATCAGGCCTTACCCAAGAAATCAACGCAGCAATGATTATAATCCAAACATAAATTTCAATCACCAAAGAAAAAATTTGTACCAAAGACACAATCAAACTTGTTCCAACTCCCATTTTACTCCTTTATAATTTCTTTGATAAAAGGCTTGATTAGAGTATAAATTTCACTCATTTCAGGCCCGTGAGTAGCCCCTGTTAATACTAAACGCAAAGGCATAAAGAAATTTTTTCCTTTTAAATTTGTTTTTTCTATTAAAATCTTTTTGAACTCATCATATTCTTGAGGTAAATCCAAATCTTTTAAAACTTCTTTAATCAACTTACATTCATTTTCAAATTCATTATAATTTTTAACTGCAAAAATGGCTTGTATTTTTTCTCTTATCTCATTTAGCGTGCTAGCTTCTTGAGTGTAAAATTTTGCAAGCTTCGCTACATCTTTACCTAAATTTAACAAAGAATTTAATTTATCATTATCAAGTATTTTTATATGCTCGCGGTTAATTTGCATTAAACGCTTAGTGTCAAATCTTGCTGGAGATTTTGAAACTTTTTTCAAGTCAAACCATTCTATAGCTTCTTCTAAAGTAAAAATCTCTTTTGGGGTTTTATTACCCAAAAGGATTAAATAATTTGCAATAGCACTTGCTAAATATCCATTATCAAGCATCCATTTCACGCTAGAATGAGCCTCTCTTTTGCTCATTTTAACACCTTCTTCATTTAAAATAATAGGCAAATGTGCATAAGCCATGCTTTTATCATAACCCAAACTAGCTCTAATATGCTCTTGCTTAGGAGTATTTGAGACATGATCTTCACCCCTTATAATACAAGTAACACCTTCTAGCATATCATCAACCGCACAAGCAAAATTATAAGTTGGGGTTTTATCCGCTCTCATAATCACAAAACTATCAATATCTTCAGGATTAAAACTAATTTCACCTTTAATAAAATCAGTAAATTGCATTTGCGATTGAGGTTTTTTAAGACGAATTACGAAAGGTTTTTCACAATTTAATACATCAATATCTGCTAATTTTTCACAAGTACCATCGTATCTGTATGCTTGATTTTTACTTTTAGCTAATTCTTTTTTATGAGCTAATTCATCCTCAGTACAAAAACAAGCAAAAGCTTTTTTTTCACTTACTAACTTTAAAGCCATTTGACGATGAAATTTCAAATTCTCACTTTGCACATAATAATGCTGCCAAGTTATACCAAATTCTTTTAAAATAGCTTTTATTTCTTCTTCTTTTCCAGCAATATTTCTAGCATTATCCGTATCTTCAATACGCAAAATAAAATCTGTATTTTCTTGTCTTGCTTTAATATAATTAAACAAAGCTGCTCTTAAATTTCCAATATGCATATCTCCAGTAGGCGATGGTGCAAACCTATACATTATCTATCCTTTTAAAACTTTTTTATCATTATACAATTAAATACTTGCTATTTATTTTAAAAAAACAAAGTTCACACAAAATTCACTCAATATTTATATGATTTTACAAATAATTCAATTCAAAGGATAAAAAATGAAATTAAAAATAGCTTTAATGGCATTAGCTCTAGCAAGTTGTGTTTTTGCTAAAGATATGGTTGTAGGTGTAAATGCTTTACCAGCAAATTCTAAAAATTTTATACAAAAACACTTTACAGGCTCAAATATAGCTTTAGTTAAACAAGACATTGATAGCTTTGATGTTTATTTAGACAATGGAACTGAACTTGAGTTTTTCATCAATGGAGATTGGAAAGAAATTGATGCAAAATACAGACCGATTGATACTTCTTTTTTAAGTCCAAATGTTTTGGCAACAATTAAAAAAATGCACCCAAATGCAAGCATAATTAAAGTTGAAAAAGAAATTCAAGGTTATAAATTTAAACTAAATAATATGATGGAAATTTATACTGATGTAAATGGAAATTTCTTAGGACAAAAATTTGATGATTAAAAATTAAGCTAAGCTTTTTGCTTAGCTTTTGTAAGAATTTAGAGCAAGCTCTTGTATATTATAATTAGCAACTCTCTCATAAGTAAAGCCTTTTTTCTCTAAAAAATCAAGTAAAATTTTCTCCATTTTTTCTAAAGCATTCAAGACTTCTTTTGAAAGTTTAAAACTCAATGGTTCTATGCGTTTTGGCACACAAGCTAAAATTTGAGTTTTAGGTAAATCTCCCATAAGCTCCATGTATTGTAAAGTTTGAAGCATTTCAACCTCATGCGCACTACCACTCCAGTTAACTTTTTTTGGCATTGCATCATAAGGAAAGAAAAAAATATCTCCAATCTTAGCATCATCTGCTGCAATACAATCAATCACAATCATTTCATCATATTCAGCTATAATATAGCTAAGTTGTAAAGCCAAAGTTCCACCATCTACAAAACTCACTGAGTCTTTTTCATGATAAAACTTATAATTTTTTTCTAAAAGTTTGCAAAGATGAACGCCTAAGCCCTCATCTGCAAACATAATATTACCAATACCTAAGATTAGAAGTTTCAATGATTTTCTCTTACAAATTTATAACCACTAAAGATAGCATCTAAAGCACCATCTTTACCTTTAACTGAGTTAAACACAGCCATATAAATATGCACTGGAACAAAAATCAACACAACCCACATTAAAATTCTATGGTAAGTTCTAACATCAGCCAATCCACCTAGCATTACCTCAATAGGTCTTAAGATATTGTATAAAAATCCACCCAAGCCTTCATGATATACATGCATATAAAGGATTAGACCTGTTAAAATAAGCCCAAACATAACAAGATAAAAGAAAAAATAAGTTGCAAATTGCAAAGGATTATATACACCTTGTAAATGCGGGTGTTTTCCTAGGAAAATGTAAAATTTAATCTGCTCTATCCATAATTTTACATTAAAAATATCTTTAATACTTCTTCTTTCGTTTGCACTTTTTGGATCAAAAAAGAACAAATATGTTTTAAAAAGCACACAAGCTATCATAATAAAACCAAAAATTTGGTGCACCATGCGGTATTTTGCCTGCATAAATAAAGTCGGTTCAGATGAAATAGAAGGAGATTGAAATACATAAGAAATATAATATCCAGTTCCCACTAAAATCACGATTGCAACCGCTCTTAACCAATGTGTAAAACGAAGGCCGATACTAAATTCGTATTCAGCCTTTCTGTTTGATTTTAAGGAATGTTTAGAATCCATACTAAAGTCCTTTCCTTATAAATTTACATTTACTTTATACTCGCTAAGATTATTACCTTTAGTATCCATTACATGCACAGCACATGCTATACAAGGATCATAAGAGTGAATAGCTCTTATTACTTCTAAAGGCTGTTTAACATCAGCTAGTTTCATACCGATAAGACATTGCTCATAGCTACCACCTACTCCATTTGCATCTTTTGGACTTGCATTCCAAGTAGAAGGTACTACTGCTTGCCAATTTTCAATTACACCATTTTTAATTCTACACCAATGACTCAACGCACCACGAGGCGCACTTCCCATAAATCTACCTTTGTATTCTTTGTTTTTATCGATTACATAAGTAGCACAAGTACTTTCATCTGTTTTTAAATTTTCAACCAAAGAATTAAATGCTTTCAAGCCATGATCAGCAATGATTTTAGCTTCAATTGCTCTAGCACCCGTTCTTCCTAAAGTACTCATAAGTGCTTTAACTGGTAAATTCGTAGCTTTTAAGAATGAATCAACCGCTTCTACTACGATTTTATTACCCTTAGCATAATTAACTAAAATATTTGCTAATGGTCCAACTTGCATAGGTAAATTTTCATATCTTGGAGCTTTAATCCAGCTGTATTTGCCTTTGGTATCAAATACCTTACTATGAACCATATTACCTTTATCATCAATACTTTCGCCATCAATTAAGCCTGTATAGTTTGGATTAGTTTTACCATCATAAGGGTGTAAAGCTTCATTATCTGCATACCAAGCTCTTGTAGCTTCCTCGGTGATTTTAACTTCATCTACTTCTTCAACTTTACTCAAATCACCATTTCTAATAATACCACCTTCAAACAACCATTCATCACTTGAAACTTGGAATTCTCTCTCAGTATAGAAATTATTTACCCCTACATCGTTTAACACGCTTGCTTCTTTAGAATAAGCTTTTGCAGCCATGATTAAATCCGGATAATAAGCACGATTAATAAAATCAGCAACTTCTTGGAATTTAGTCATATATTCAGCCATTCTTGATGGGTTTAAAAGATCCATAACACAAGTTACACCACCTACAGTTAAACTTTGTGGATGAGGATTTTTAGCACCAAAAATCGCCATAGCTTGAGCTATTGTTCTTTGAATTCTTAAACATTCTAAATAATGTGAAAGCGCAATAAGGTTTTGCTCAGGAGTAAAGCGATAAGTCGCATGTCCATAATAAGCATTTGCAAACGGTCCAAGATTTCCTTTATCTACAAAGGTTTTTAGTCTTTGCTGAACTTCTAAAAGTTTATCTGCACCTGTTGCATAAGGCATATCAGTATATTTAAATGCTTCATCGCTTGCTTTTTTTACATCAGCACTTAAAGCACTTACAACATCAACAAAATCAAGTCCATGAAGTTGATAAAAATGCACAGGATGATCATGCATATATAAAGCTGCATTCATTAAAGTTCTAGTTAAAACTGCGTTTAATGGTGGAGTGATACCTAAAGCATTTTCCACTGCAATAATTCCTGCTCTATAGTGTGAAAAAGTACAAACACCACAAATTCTTTGAGTTAAAAAGCCTGCATCTCTTGGATCACGGCCTTTTACAATAGTTTCTAAACCTCTCCATAGAGTTGATCCTGAATATGCTTCTTTGATAACATTGTTTTCATCAACCACCACTTCAACTCTTAAGTGTCCTTCTATTCTAGTAAGTGGATCTATAATAATTCTTTTTGACATTCTTAATCCTTATTCTTTTCTAATGAAGCAATCACAGCATGTGCAGCAACAGCAACACCTGTTACACAAAGCACGCCTATACCGATTTTATCTGAAATGCTATCAGCACCCAAGCCATAAACAGTATCAAATAATCTTCCTGCCATCACTTCTTCAAAAGGCCCCATAGTATCCCAAAAATCAGGCTCAGAACAACCTATACAACCATGTCCAGCTTGTACCGGCCATGAAGTATGTTGATTAAATCTTTCTTTTGAGCAGTTATTAAAAGTATAAGGTCCTTTACAACCTACTTTATAAAGACAATATCCTTTTTTTGCCCCTTCATCACCAAATTGTTGTACAAACTCACCCGCATCAAAGCGTCCTCTTCTTTCACAAAGATCATGAATTCTTAAAGCATAAGCCCATTTTGGTCTATTATAAGCATCAAGCGCTGGTAATGTTTGATACAATATATAATGAATCACATTACCTATAATGTTTTTCTCACTTGGAGGACAACCTGGAACATTAATAACTGTTTTATTTGTAACTTTACTTAAACTCACAGCATTACTTGGATTAGGTCTAGCAGCTTGAATACCACCAAAAGCTGAACAGGTACCTATAGCAAAAATAGCCAAAGCATTATCACAAGCTTGAACTGCTATTTGCTTACCTGTTTTACCGTGTGGTCCTATAGTTAAAAAGTTTTCTGTGACACCTGTTGGTATACCACCTTCTACCATTAAAATATATCTACCTTTGTATTTTTCCATAGCAGCTTCAAGATTATGCTCAGCTTGCCAACCTGCTGCACCCATTATAGTTTCATGATATTCTAAAGAAATATGATCAAAAATTAAACTATCTATAGTAGGAGCATCACTTCTTAATAAACTCTCAGAACATCCTGTACATTCAGCCATATGAAGCCAAATCACTGGAAGTCTATCACTAAGCTCAGCAGCTCTTGCAACTACTGGAGTAAAGCTAGCAGGTAGTGCTAAAAATGCAGTCATTGCACTAGCCCATTTCATAAAATCTCTTCTTGAAAAACCTGATTGCTCCAAGGCTTTAGAGATGGAAATCTCATTTTTCAAAAGAGGAAGTTTTTCTAATGCGTCTAAACGGCGATTAAAAATATCTAAATCACTCATTTGTTGTTCCTTAAATATAGAAATATCATTAAAGATTTTAAAATATTTATTGTTAAGAATAGATAAAAAAATAATAATTTTTTAAACAAATATACGAAGTATTTACAATTTAATGTTAATAGGATAATTTTACTCTAAAATAAGCAAGTATTACACTTGCTTATTGTTTAATAATGATAATCTCACCATCTTTAGAATCTATAATAATTTCATCATTTTCATTTAATTCATCAGATAATATCATATCACTTAATTTATCTTCTACCATGTCATACAAAGCTCTTTTTAATGGTCTTGCGCCAAAATCCACATCAAAACCAACCTTTGCTATTAAACTTGTAGCATTATCACTTAAACTTGCTTTAATACCCCTATTTTGAAGACTTTTTTGCAAGGCATTAAAAAGTAATTTAACTATTTTTTCAGCTTCACTTTCTCCTAAAGGATTAAAAGTAATAATATCATCTAAACGATTTAAAAACTCAGGTCTAAAAAAGTTTCTAAGAGCTTCTTTAATAGCCTTTTCTTTTTCTTCGCCCTTTAACTCCATAATAAAATTTGCACCTATATTAGAAGTTAAGATAATGATAGTATTAGTAAAATCAACCGTTACACCTTTACTATCTGTAGCTCTACCATCATCTAAAATTCCCAAAAGTATATTAAATACATCTTTATGGGCTTTTTCTACTTCATCAAATAAAATCACACTATAAGGCTTTCTTCTAACAGCTTCAGTTAATTCCCCACCTTCTTCATGCCCTATATATCCTGGAGGTGCGCCTAAAAGTCTTGATACACTGTGTTTTTCCATAAATTCACTCATGTCAAAACGCACCATAGCTTTTTCATCATCAAATAAAAATTTAGCCAAAACCTTAGCACTTTCTGTCTTACCTACTCCAGTTGGCCCTAAAAACAAAAAGCTTCCTATAGGCTTGGTTGCTTGATTAAGCCCTGCTTTATTACGCTTAATAGCTTTAGCCAAAGCACTCAAAGCCTCATCTTGTCCTACGACGCTTTCTTGTAAATACTCTTGAATGTGTAAATATTTTTGCTTTTCAGAAGTAAGCATTTTTTGCACGCTAATACCTGTCCATTTACTTAAAATACCAGCTACTAAATCCTCATCTACTTGGTTTTTAAGCAAAACTCCTTCTTGGGTCATTTGTTTCCATTTTTCTTCTAATTTTAATACCTCTTTTTCGCACTCTAAAATTTTGCCATATTCTATTTCAGCAGCCTTTTGGAAATCTCCTTTATTTTTAGCTAAAATAGCTTCATTTTTTAAAGTATCAATTTCTTTTTTCTTTGCACTTATACCATTAAATACTGCTTTTTCATTTTCAAATTTAGCATTAAGTTTGATTTGCTCTTCTTTTAAATTTGCTAATTCTTTTTTAATCTCTTCCAATCTTTTTTCATTAGCTTCATTTTCTTCCATTTTTAAAGCTTCATTTTCCACTTCCAAGCTTTCAATTTGTTTTCTAACCTTTCTTAAAGAATTTGGCTCACTTTCTATTTGCATTTTTAATTCTGCTGCAGCCTCATCAATTAAATCAATCGCCTTATCAGGTAAAAATCTATTAGCTATATAACGCTTAGATAGTTTTGCAGCTGCTACCAATGCACTATCATTAATAGTTACATTATGATGAATTTCTAATTTTTCTTTTATACCTCTTAGCATTGCTAAAGCTTCATTTACGCTAGGTTCAGCTACATTTACAGGTTGAAATCTTCTTTGCAAGGCCGCGTCTTTTTCAAAATATTTTCTATATTCTTTTAAGGTTGTAGCACCTATAGTATGAAGTTCACCTCTTGCTAAAGCAGGTTTTAAAATATTTGCTGCATCCATACTCCCTTCATTTGCACCCGCACCTACAATGGTGTGAATTTCATCTATAAATAAAATTATATTTTTATGTTTTATTACTTCATTTATAACAGCTTTTAATCTATCTTCAAATTCACCTCTGTATTTTGCCCCTGCTATTAAAGCACTCATATCCAAAGCTATGACTTTTTTATTTTGCAATGAAGTAGGAACATCTTTTTTTACTATTCTTTGTGCTAAGGCTTCTACTACAGCAGTTTTTCCTACCCCTGGCTCGCCTAATAAAATAGGATTATTTTTAGTTTTTCTGATTAAAATTTGCATTAATCTTTGAATTTCTTCCTCCCTACCTATAACAGGATCAAGTTCATTGTTTTTGGCTTTCATAGTCAAATCAATACCAAATTTAGACAAAGAATCAAGTGTTTCATCGCTTGTTTTAGTTTCTATTTTAACTCCTGCTCTAATGAATTCTAATTCTTTTTTAAACTCATTTAAATCTACAAATTTAGATAAAAGTTCTTTAATAACCCCGCTCGTACTTTCTGAAACAAGCCATATATCCACAGCTAAATAACTATCTTTATTTTCTAAAGCTAAGCCTTTTGCTTTTTCTAAAGAATTAATAAATTCATTTGAAAATTTAATATTATCTTTATTTACATTTGAGCTAGTAGGAAAAGATGAAATTTTACTTTTTACTTCTAATTCAAATGCCTCTTTAGAAACATTTAATTTATTAAAAACTTGATTAAGCAAACTTGAACTATCAACACTTAAAGCCCATAATAAATGCAAAGGTTTTATTTCACTATTTTTAGAATGAATGGCCAAAGAAATCGCACTTTCTATATTTGAAAGCATAGAGTCTGTTAAAAAATCTTGTATATTTGCCATTTTTACTCCTTTTTTACTTTTATATGAGATGTATTATATAACTTTAGTCTATTATTGTCAAGTTTATTTAGTTATATTTATAAATAATTTTTTATATATACACACTAATATCATAAAAATATTTACTTTATTTACGATTTTTTAAGCAAAAATAACTAAAATTAGATAATTATTTTATGAATTCATATTTATTTTGGAGTTTTTCCTTTGAAGACAAAAAGAAATCTTATTATCGCAGCTAGCATTTGTAGTTTAGTAACCGCTTCTTTTATTTTTACTAATTTACAAGCTAAAAATCCCGCTCCTAGTGAAGCAGAAAAGAAAATAGAAGCTTTATCTAAACTCACAAGAACCATGTCCATTATAGAACAATATTATGTTGATGATGTTAATTATACAGATTTAGTTGATAAATCCATAGCAGGTTTGCTAACAAATTTAGATGCTCACTCTTCTTTCTTAGATGAAAAAGGTTATAAAGAACTTAAAGAGCAAACTAATGGAGAATTTGGTGGACTTGGCTTTACTATTACGCAAAAAGATGGAGCAATTAGCGTTGTAGCTCCTATAGAAGGAAGTCCAGCAGATAAAGCAGGTATTAAAACCGATGATATTATCTTAAGAATTAATAACGAATCAACCTTAGGTATGACTTTAAATGAAGCTGTTTCTAAAATGCGCGGAGAACCTAAGACAAAGGTCACTATAACTATCTATAGGAAAGGTGATGCAAAACCATTTGATGTTAATCTAAAAAGAGATATTATCAAAGTAGATAGTGTTTACGCTAAGTTAATTAAAAATGAAAATTTACTTTATTTAAGAGTAACTAATTTTGATAAAAATGTCGTAGATGAGGCTAGTAAAGCGATCAAAAAACATTCCGATGCAAAAGGGATTATACTAGATCTTAGAACTAACCCAGGTGGCATTTTAAATCAAGCCGTAGGCTTAGTAAATCTTTTTGTAGACAAAGGAGTCATTGTTTCACAAAAAGGTAAAATAGAGAGTGAGAATGTAGAATTTAAAGCAAATCCTAGTAAAAAAATCACAAACGCACCTTTAGTAGTACTTGTAAATGGTGGTAGCGCGAGTGCAAGTGAGATTGTAAGCGGAGCTTTGCAAGATTTTAAACGCGCTATTATCATAGGTGAAAAAACTTTTGGAAAGGGTAGCGTACAACTTATATTACCTATGGATGAAAAAGGTAAAGAAGGCTTAAGACTTACTATAGCAAAATATTATTTACCAAGTGGTAGAACCATACAAGCTGTCGGGGTTAGTCCTGATATAGAAGTATTCCCAGGAAAAGTAAGTAAAGAAGAAAACCATGGCTTTGAAATCAAAGAAAGTGACCTAAAAAAACACTTACAAGCTGAACTTGACAAAATCGGACATCAAGAAAAGAAAAAAGATAATAAAGAAGATAAAAATATCATCACCAAAGAACAAATTGATAATGATATACAGTTAAAAACAGCAATTGATGCAATCAAAATTTTAAACATCACAAAAGGAGAGTAAAATGGCGACAAAACTAGATCTTTTATACGAGGGAAAAGGTAAAAAAATGTTTAAAACTGATGATGAGAATTTACTCATCACAGAATTTAAAGATGATTTAACTGCTTTTAATGCAGAAAAAAAAGGTAACGAAGCAGGAAAAGGTGCATTAAACTGCAAAATTAGTACTGAAATTTTTCATCTTTTAGAAAAAGAAGGTATTAAAACACATTTAATAGAAACCATCAGCGATAAAGAGCAAATTGTTAAAAAATGCAATATTATACCTATTGAAGTTATTACTAGAAATGTAGCTACAGGATCTTTAACAAAAAGATTAGGTATTAAAGAAGGTACAATTTTACCTTTTGCTGTAGTTGAGTTTTGTTATAAAAATGATGATTTGGGTGATCCTATCATCAATGATGAACATTGTTTGATTTTAAATTTAGTAAAAAGTGAAAAAGATTTAGAGCTAATCAAAAAAACTGCAAGACATATTAATTCTATCTTAGTTAAATTCTTCGAATCTAAAGGATTGAGACTGATTGATTTTAAATTAGAATTTGGTATTGATAGTGAAGGAAATATGATACTAGCTGATGAAATTAGCCCTGATAGTTGTAGATTTTGGGATAGCAAAACTAATGAAAAATTAGACAAAGACCGCTTTAGACAAGACTTAGGTAATGTAAAAATGGCCTATGAAGAAGTATTAAAAAGAATTTTAAGTTAGGAAAAATAATGAAAGTAACTGTAAATATCACACTCAAAAATGGAGTTTTAGATCCTCAAGGCAAAGCCATAGAAAAGGCTTTGCATTCTTTAGATTTTAATAACATAGCAAATGTTAAAACCTCAAAACAAATTAGTTTTGATATAGCTTGTAATGATAAAGAAGAAGCTTTAAAACAAGTTGATTTAATGTGTAAAGAATTACTTGCAAATACCGTGATAGAAGATTATGAGATAATATTATGAAAGTAGCTATTATTCGTTTTCCTGGAACTAACTGTGAGTTTGATACAGCTTATGCTTTTGAAAAACTAGGCGTAAAAACTGAAATCATTTGGCATGAAAGACAAGATTTTAGTGCAGATTTAATCGTTTTACCAGGTGGTTTTTCTTATGGAGATTATTTAAGATGTGCAGCTATTGCAAAACTTGCTCCTGCTATGAAAACACTTAAAGAACATGTGCAAAAAGGTGGATATGTCCTAGGTATTTGCAATGGTTTTCAAATTTTATTAGAACTTGGTCTTTTAAAGGGGGCTATGAAACACAATAATAGCTTAAGTTTTATTTCTAAAATGCAAGCATTACAAGTAGTATCAAACAATAATGTTTTTTTGAAAAATTTTCAAAAAAATGACATTATAGAATTACCTATTGCTCATGGAGAGGGAAATTATTTCAATAGCGAAGATGGTATTAAAATACTAGAAGATAAAGATATGATTTTATTAAGATATATCAATAATCCAAATGGCTCTTTAAACGATATAGCTGGAATTTGTGATGAAAATAAAAAAGTCTTTGGACTTATGCCTCATCCTGAAAGAATGTGTGATGATATACTTGGATCAAAAGTAGGACTTAAAATGTTTGAAGGATTTTTAAATTGCTAAAAACCTTCAAAGTTTTTTGTATTTTTTTACTAGCACTTAATTTATATGCTCAAGAAAACAGTGTTTTTGAAGATTACAACACCTTAGAAAAAAATTACAATCAATTAGACGATCAAGCTAAGCAAATTTATCAAACTATCGCCCCAAGCGATGAGAGTAATTATGAAAGTAAAATCAATGATGAAAATTTTATTCCTCAAAGTTCTTTGGTATTAAATGCAAAAGAATACACTGATGAAGCTTACATAGATGAAGCTTTTGCTATAGATCTTGAGGTTATCACCACAACTAATGTAAGTTTTGATTTAAATGTGAGTTTTGAAAAAAATGATGATATGCTTTGGATCAATCCTAATCCTATTTGGGAGCAAAAGGCTAATTCATATCATACAAAATTATGGTTTGAAGCTAAAAGTTTAAATGCCAATTTAAACAAAATCATCGTTTCATTAAGCAGAAATGATCATATTTTTCAAAGCTCATCACTAATTATAAAACCTATTAGACTTAAAAAAATCGACGCTCCTTCTAATAAATACTCACACATAGTTGCAAGTAATTTAGAGGTTAAACAAGTAAAGGCAAGTCATTTTGATAATGATAATATGATTTTATTTATAGAACTTGCAGGAGAAAACACAAACCTAGCAAGTTTTAACATAAAAGATATTCAAAAACAAGGTGTAGAAGCTATTAAAGGCGATTTTGAAAAACAAAGTGGATTTTATTATGCTATTTTAGATAAAAGCAAAACACGTTTTGATTTTTCTTATTTTAATTTAAATTCTAAAGAACTAAAAGATTTTTCCTTAAAAATAGAACTTAAAGAAGATAGTATAAGCACACAAAGTGATTTAAATCCAAAGACTAATGATTTTAATTTTTACAAACAAGTATTTTTATGGAGCTTGTGTGGTATTTTTGCTTTATGGTTTGTATTTAAAAAAAGCTATGTAGCTTTAGGTTTAGCAATTTTGGCTCTAATAGCAAGTTTTTTAGCTCAAAACAACATATATAAAGCTATATTAAAAGCTGAAAGTAAAGTGCAAATTTTACCAACTCTAAACTCAACTCATTTTTATTCTGGAAAATACAAACAAGAAGTAGAAGTGTTAGATTCAAGAGAAGAATATAGAAAGATTTTATTTAGTAATGGAAAAATAGGCTGGGTGAAAAGTGAAGATTTATCAAAGATTTAAAGCTTTAATATTTTGGATTGAATTTATTTTATCTATTATATTTTTATGTATTGCCTTTTTATTATTACAATCACAAGAAAAAATTTGGAAAATCAGGAAAGTATGGTCAAAATTACAAAAATATGTAATAAATTATAAAATTCAAACTCAGGGCTCTATACATCCTCAAGCTAATTTACTTTTAATTAACCATCAAAGTTTATTAGACATAGTTGTTTTGGAAGATTTATGCCCAAAAAATATATCTTGGATAGCCAAAAAAGAACTTGGCGAACTCCCCATTTTTAAAACTTTGATTAAAAAACCTAAAATTATTTGTATAGATAGAAGCCCAAAAGATCTAGTAAAACTTTTAAAAGAAGCTAAAGAAAGACTAAAAGAAGATAGAGTTTTAGCTATTTTTCCAGAAGGTACAAGATCTAAAACACAAAAACTTTTAAAATTTAAAGTCGGAGCTAAAATTTTAAGTGAGAAACTTAAGCTAAAAGTCCAACCTGTGGTAATTGTTGATTCAGCTAAAATTTTAGACACCCAGAAATTTAGTGCAAATAGCGGTGTTTTAAAAGTAATATTTCTTGATCTTGTTGATACAAGTAAAAATGATTGGCTTGAGCAAACTAGAGAAAAAATGCAAACAATCTTAGATAGCGAAAGGGCACAAGCTTGATTAGTACGATTTTAGCTGTAGGTTTTGGTGGCTTTTTAGGAGCTATATCTAGAATGCTTACTAGTAGCTTTTTTAATAAAATCATTCCACATGATTTTCCTTATGGTACTTTACTTGTTAATATCATAGGATCTTTTTTAATGGGCTTGTTTTTTTCTTATGCAAACTTTAAAGGTGTGCATATTTTTACTAAAAGTTTAATTAGCACGGGTTTTTTAAGTGCTTTTACGACTTTTTCAACTTTTTCTTATGAAAATTTGCTATTTTTGCAAAGTGGTGATTATTTTCACTTTTTTCTAAATATTATTTTAAATGTTATCCTTTGTCTTTTGGCAGTATGGATTGGTTTTTTAATTTTTAAATAAAGGAGATATAAATGCAATTTCAAACTGAAGTTAATCAACTTTTACAACTTATGATTCATTCTTTGTATTCAAACAAAGAAATTTTTTTAAGAGAGCTTATTTCTAATGCAAGCGACGCACTTGACAAACTTAGTTATTTAAGCGTGAGTGATGATGCTTATAAAAATCTAAAATTTGAACCAAAAATTCAAATCAACTTCAATCAAGAAGCAAAAACCCTAACCATAAGCGATAATGGTATAGGTATGAATAAAGAAGATTTAATCAATCACCTTGGAACCATTGCTAAAAGCGGTACAAAAAGCTTTTTAGAAAATTTAAGCGGAGATGCTAAAAAAGACTCTCAGCTTATAGGACAATTTGGTGTAGGCTTTTACTCTGCTTTTATGGTAGCTTCTAAAATAGAAGTATTAAGCAAAAAAGCATTAGATAATAAAGCTTATCTTTGGACTTCTGATGCTAGTGGTTATGAAGTAGAAGATGCAAATAAAGATGAGCAAGGCACTTGCATAACCTTGCATTTAAAAGATGAAGAATTTTTAAACTCGTACCGTATTGAAAGCATAGTAGAAAAATACTCAAATCACATACAATTTCCTATTTTTATGGAAAAAGAAGAATATTTACCATTAGAAGAAGGCGAAAAAGAACCTAAAAAAGAATTAAAAAATACTCAAATTAATACAGCAAGTGCTTTATGGAGACAAAATAAAGCAAGTTTAAAAGCTGAAGATTATGAAAGATTTTATGAGCAAAACTTTCATGACTCAAATAAACCTATGCTTTATATCCACACAAAAGCTGAAGGTTCTATAGAGTATAATTCTTTATTCTTTATACCCGCACAAGCTCCATTTGATTTATATAGAGTAGATTATAAAAGTGGTTTAAAACTTTATGTAAAAAGAGTTTTTATAAGTGATGATGATAAAGAATTATTACCAACTTATCTAAGATTTGTGCGTGGGATTATTGATGTAGAAGATTTACCGCTTAATGTAAGTCGTGAAATCTTACAAGAAAATAAAATCTTAAAAAGCGTTCAAGAAGCAAGTGTTAAAAAAATCCTAGCAGAACTTAAAAAATTCAAAGAAAAAGATAAAGAAAACTATCTTAAATTTCATGAGAATTTTGGAAAAGTTTTAAAAGAAGGTTTATATGGTTTTGGCGAAAATAAAGACGCTATAGCTAAGCTTTTATACTTTAAAAACTCAAATAAAGAAGAATTAATTGATCTTGAAGAGTATAAACAAAACCTAGCTGAAGGTCAAAATGAAATTTTTTATATTAGCGGAAAAAATGAAAAACTTTTAAGAAATTCTCCGCTTCTTGAAAGCTATAAACAAAAAAATATCAATGTTTTATTACTTGATGAGGAAATTGATACCATAGTTATGCCTATGATGAATGAATTTGAAGGCTTAAAATTTAGTGCTATTAACCATCTAGCTAGCGAAGAAACTAGCGAAGAACAAAAGGCTGAATTTGCAAGCTTACTCATCAAAATAAAAGAAGTTTTAAAAGATGAAGTTGAAGAGGTAAAACTTAGCCAAAGACTTTCAAATAGTCCAAGTTGTATTGTTTATGATCAAAATAAACCTGATTTTGCTATGCAACAAATTCTTAAACAAATGGGGCAAGAACAGCAAGTTAAACCTATACTTGAAATCAATCCTAATCATGAAATTTTAAAAGCCTTAAAAGAGAATGATACCTTAGCTAATGAAATGGCACATATTCTTTTAAATATGGCTAAACTTAGCGAAGGTATGGGTATAGACAACCCTAGCGAATTCAACAATGCCTTAAGCAAAATCGTTTCCAAGGCTTTAGAAAAATGAAAAATATAGCTATTTCTAAAGATATTTTGCACGAGTTTTGCATTATAGATGTAAGAACCCCAAGCGAATGGAAAAGCGGGGTTATAAAAGAAGCTATACTCATCGCACTTTGCGATGATAATGGCTTTATGAATGAAAATTTCATCCAAGAGTTTAAAGAAAAAGCAGATTATCAAAATAAAAACATAGCCTTTGTATGTGCTACAGGCTCAAGAAGCAAACATACTGCTATGATGATAGAAGATACCCTAGGTATAGAATGCACTAATCTAGACGGTGGCATGGTAGCACTTTTATCGCAAGGTTATGAAGCTACAAAAAAAGAAGGTTGATTATGAAAAAAATATTTTTATCTTTAGCACTTTGTGTTAGTTTTGTTTTAGCAGAAGTTAAAAATATCGATATTAATGCGGATATTTTGGAAAATTATCAAGTAATTGATGTAAGAAAACCTAGCGAATGGGCACAAACTGGCATAATAAAAAATGCCATTAAAATTAGCTTTTATAATGAAGATGGCGGTATTAATAAAAATTTCGTCGAGGAAATTAAAAAGATTTCAAGTAAAAAACCTATTGCTATAGTTTGTAGAAGTGGAGCAAGAAGTGCTAAAGCTTCTGCTTTATTAGATCAAAATGGTATAGAAGTTACTAATTTAAAAGGCGGTATGAACGCACTTTTATCACAAGGCTATGAAACCTCAAAGTAAGTCTAACTAGACTTACTTTTTCTTTGGTCTAAATACAGAAATTACTTCTTCATTATTTTCAATATAAGCTCCGCCTATTAAATCCACACAATAAGGTATAGCAGGAAATATAGGTTCAATACATTCTCTTATAGCTTTTGGATTACCCGGTAAGTTAATAATCAATGATTTTCCTTTTATACCTGCGCTTTGTCTTGAAAGTATAGCCGTTGGCACATATTCTAAGCTTTTTGCACGCATTAGCTCTCCAAAACCTGGAAGCATTTTATCACACACTGCTTGTGTTGCTTCTGGTGTCACATCACGCAAAGCAGGCCCTGTACCTCCTGTAGTAAAAATCAAATCACATTTTACTTCATCAGCTAAATAAGCTAATTTTTCTATGATTAAATCATACTCATCAGGAATTAGCTCATAATAAAAGCTTTTTTCATTTTTTATATAAGAATCTAAAATTTTTTCTATCTCTACTCCAGATTTATCTTCATAAACTCCACTACTTGCTCTATCTGAAAGCACTAAAATTCCTATTTTTACCATTTTTACTCCATTATGATTTTTTCTACATCTTGTTTTTCTATTTTTTCATTTTCCAAAAGAATACTAGCTAATCTCACTACTTTTTCTTTCATTAATTCTAAAAATTCTTTCACTTCATGCTTTTGCTCTTGCAATAAACCCTCATTTGCCATAGCAAAAGTTTCCATAAAAGCGAGTAATTCTTTAACTTTTAAAAGATCGCTTTGTGCATTAGTGTAACTTTCATTAAAAATAAGCTCCATAGCAACCGAACCTGCTAAAAAAACTTTTATTTTGTTCAATAATTCTGATTTTGATTTGATGGTATTTTCATACTCTTTAAATCTATCTTCTATTAGGGTAATTTTTTCAAATTTAACGTCAAAATAAAAAGCACACAAAGCTTTAGCTGCTTGATATGTGGCTTGAATTTTTCTTTCCTTATCACTCAATGAGAAAATCTTTTTTTTACCCATTAAAACTTTATTCAATACCGCAAAAAAATCATTTTCTTCTATTAAATCTGATTTTCTTCTTATGGCATTAATGGCCGCCTCGTTAACCAAAGTTTCTAAGGCTGCTCCGCTAAAACCCACGCTAGCTTTTGCGATTTTTTCTAAATCTACACTAGATTTTTTTTCTTTCATATAATTTTGTAAAATATACATTCTATCTTTAAAATCAGGTAATGATATAAAAATTCTTCTATCAAAACGCCCCGATCTTAATAGTGCATTATCCATAAGATCGATTTTATTTGTAGCAGCCATTACTATAACACCGCTATTATCTTCAAATCCATCCATTTGAGTTAAAAGCTGATTTAGAGTATTATCTCTTTCTACATTAGAAAAATCCCCCCTGCTTTTACCAACTGCATCAATTTCATCTATAAAAATAATACTTGGAGCTTTTGATTTAGCTTTTAAAAAAAGTTCTCTAACTCTTTTTGCACCCATACCTACATAAATTTCTACAAAGCTAGCCCCGCTTTGATAAAAAAATGGTACCCCAGCCTCGCCTGCTACAGCTTTTGCTATCAAAGTTTTACCCACTCCAGGAGGACCTACCAGTAAAACCCCTTTTGGCATTTTCACACCAAAATCTTTATATTTTTGTGGATTTTTTAAAAAATCAACGATTTCCAAAAGCTCTACCTTAGCCTCATCAACCCCTGCTACATCTTTAAATTTAACTTCACTTACTACATCTTGTATGGTGTTATTTTGTTCATTTTTTTCTAAAATATTTTTTTCTAAAGAAAGTAAATTTTGTCTATCTTTGTTTTTTTTATTAAGAAAGAGTAAAAAACTTATAAGAAAAGCAAGTAAAATAAATATAAAAAAAAACTCGCTTAAATTATAATCTTTAGCATATTCTAAAGGAATTTTTTGCCACAAAGCATTTAAATCCACTACATCTTTAGCGATTAAAAAATTTCCTTCTTTGCTTTTTAATAATATTTCATTATTTTCTATTATAGCTTTTTGGATTAAATTTTGTTCTAAAAGCTCTTCATAAGCAGCCTTGCTAATATAATCAGGTTGATTTTTTATAAACGCAACTACTACAAAAACACAAAGCAATAAAAATGAAGCTAAGATAATCTTTTTATTTTTCATCCTCTAACCTTACATAGTTACAATCTTCTTTGCATTCATACTTTTCAATGCTTATCCATTGTTTAGCAATATCTTCTTTGCTTGTAATTTTGATTTTATTAAAAAATTGATCATAGCCTTCATAAAAACCATCTTTTTTACTTTCTACTAAAATTTCTAAAGTATCTTTTTGATTTTTTCTAAACTCATAATTATTTTGTGCGACTATATCTTTTAAAATATTTAATCTTTCTTTGGCTATTTCACCATTAATTCGCTCACTCATAGAAGCAGAATGTGTTCCATCACGTGGTGAGAAAATAAAAGCATGAATATGCGTAAGTTTAAACTGTTTGAAATTTTCTAAAGCTTCTTGCCATATTAACTCACTTTCTCCAGGGTGTGCTACGATAAAGTCTGTCCCTAAAGCAAAACCTTTTTGACTTAACTCATTAAACAATGCTAAATCATTTTGTGTATGTGATCTTCTACGCATTATGCGTAGCATTTTTTCATGAGTGTGCTGCAGGGCAATATGCAAATGCTTTTCAAGCCAAGATTCATCTAAGATTTCTTTAAAACTCTCATCAATTTGAGCAGGCTCCAAACTCCCAAGCCTTACTCTTTTTATACCACTAACCTTACCTATTTCTTGTAATAATTTTCCAAGCGTAGTTTTATCTTTTAAACCATAACTTCCTATATTAGTACCCGTTAAAACTACTTCACTATAGCCATTTTGAGCCAAAAGTTTGATTTGTTTTATTATTTCCTCACTTAGCACGCTTCTTGATTTACCCCTAACACTTGGGATTATACAATAACTACAAGCAAAGTCACATCCTTCTTGAATTTTCACAAAAGCTTTAGTGTGATTTTCATAATTACTTACGATTTTTGTATCGATAAAGTGCAAATTTCCAAGCTCATAAAAGGCTTTATCTTGCGAGATTAACTCATTAATTTTATCTTTATTAGAAGCTCCTAAAACTCCAAAAATTTCTTTCTTATCAAAAAAATCCTTTCCCTTACTCACAGCACCACAACCTGTAAGTATAACCTTAACTCCATTTTTTTTTACACCATTAATATAACTTCTAAGCCCACTATCAGCACCATTTGTAACCGTACAAGAATTTATCACTATTACATCAGCTTCTTGCTCGTTTTGTGTAATATCATGGTCTTTAATATAAGTTTTTAATAATTGCGTATCATAAATATTAGTTCTACAACCAAAAGTTTTAAAATATATCTTTTTTTTCAAACATCTTCCTTGTTTTCTATAAATTCATGTTTTGCCATATATAAATTTTGCGATGGGTAAGCTATTTTTATATCATCATGTTTGTTAAATTCATTGATAATCTCTTTACTTATATTACTTCTTAAAACCAAGGCCGCATAAGAATTTGTCATATACCAAGCAGAAATTCTCATACCATAACCTTCTAAAAATGTAAAAAACCTAGGCTCAACCTTAGGATTTCTAATACTATATTCATTTCTTAATTTACTCATAGATTCTTTTGCTAATTTTGTATAGCCTTTAGAAGCTTTTGTGATAATTTCTTCTACTATCTCTAAAGCTTTTTGGTGGTTTGAATCAAAAGTCAAAGTAATATCAAGTCCATCCCAAACTGTCTTCATACCATGATGAGTATAATTTGATATAAGATTAGTAAAAATGAAATTATTTGGGATAAAAATTATTCTACCACTTCTTCTATTATCTGTATAAGTTAGCAAAGAAATATCTTCATATAAAGTTATTCTTAAAAATGAAATATCAATTATATCACCAATATAATGCGTGTTATTTTGAAAAACTCTAACTCTATCACCTACTCTAAAACTCCCACCAAAAACTATCACGCACCAACCAAGCATAGACATAAACATATCTTTCATAGCAATAGCCAAACCAGCAGAAGCAAAACCAAGCACGGTCACTAAATAACTAATATTTTCAATATATCCAAAAAGCAAAATTAAAACAATTACATTAATATTAATAAAATTGATAATTTTATTTGCCGTATAAAAGCGATCATTATCACCTATATATTTTCTAGCTATAAATTTAAGTAAAAACGCTATAGCTATAACTATAATAATAGCCAAAACTATATTAAAAGCTCTCACGCCTTGAATTTTAATAGAAGCAGTTGTTTTTTCAATTTCTTCTTGAATTTTTTTCTCATATACAGAATAAGAAATTTCTCCAAAACGCAAGGTCTGTGAAAAATCCCTTACCATTTGATTAGAAGCTTTTAAGTACTCATCATATTCTTTACTAGGAGCTAATTTAGCTATCTCAGTTACCAAAACATTTTCTTTTATAAGCTCATCTAAAGTTTGCTTGAAACTATTTAAAATATTGATATATTCTTCCTTGTCACGTCTTAGTTTTTTTATATGTGAATACGCTGAAATGATAGCTAAAGGATTGGTAAGTTTATCTATTTTGTCAACTTCTTCAGGCGCTAAAACCATCTTAGAAAAATTTGCACTTTTATACTCACTTAAAAGCTCTAATCTTTCTTTTAAAATCAAAATTTGTCTTTCTATAATACTTTTATTGCGCTCATTAGCCTTTAAACTTTCTTTTTCTAAAGCTAAAATTTCATCTTGGGTTTTTTTATAAATATTAAAATTATTATATTTAATCACCCAGGTATTGTATGCTAAATTATTATGCAATTCATTTAATTTTTGCTCTAAATGTTTTACATCATCTTGTGCTAAAAGCACTATAAAAGATAAAAATAAAAGCAAAAAAATCTTTTTCATGCAAACACCTCTAAAGTACGTAAAATATCTTCTTTGATTATATCGTTTTTTATACAAGCTTTTCCCAGACCACAAGCTAAAACGAAATTAATCTTTTCAAAATGTGTTTTTTTATCTAAAAAAAAGGCATTATAAAATTCTTCTATATTTGGAATTTTATAAGATATAGGTAATTTAAATTTCATAAGTAAATTTTGCACTCTTTGGCATTCTTGCTCACTTAATAACCCCAAATTTAATGCTAAAATATTTGCCATGTTCATACCTATAGCCACAGCTTCACCATGTAAGTACTTTTTATATCCTGTTTGATTTTCTATAACATGAGCAAAAGTATGACCATAGTTCAAAAGCATTCTTAAACCACTTTCTTTTTCATCTTGTGAAACCACATTAGCTTTAAGTTCTATACTTTTTTGGATGATTTGAGCTAAAATAATATCATCTAATTTAGTATTTAAAAATTTATCCTCGTCTAAACTTTCCAAAAAAGGTAAAATTTCCTTATCAAAAACCACAGCCATTTTAATAAATTCAGCCATACCCGCAGCTAGTTCTCTCGAAGGTAAAGTTTTTAAAAACTTACTCTCGCAATACACTGCTTTTGGTTGATAAAAAGTACCTATTAAGTTTTTGCCAAATTTATTATTCACTCCGGTTTTACCACCCACACTTGCATCCACGCAAGCTAGTAAAGTTGTAGGGATATTGATAAATTCTATCCCTCTTTGGTATATGCTTGCTACAAAACCACCCATATCAGAGATCACCCCTCCACCAAAGCTTATAAGCAAGCTTTTTCTATCTAGTTTATATGCACACATCTGATCTAAGATATATTCTATAGTTTGTAAATTTTTATACTCTTCACCATCTTTAATTTTTATGATAAAAAGTTCTTTAGCTTTAATTTTTTCTAAAAGCATACCTAAATGTAATTTTGCTACTAATTCATTAGTCAAAATCACTACTTTAGTATCAAAATTCAACTTTTCTAACTCATTTATATAGACATTATAACTTGTATTTTTATCTAAATTTACCTTAACTTGCATTATTTTCTCACAGTGATGGTATAAATAACTGATAATTTTTATTCATCTTATAATATATCGTATTTAAATCTGTTTTTAAAATTTTATTGAAATTACTACCTAAAATTTTTTCATTAAATGGTACAAAATGCAATATATTTTGCTTATAAGAAAAGTTATTAATAGGATTATGTTCATTTTCTTCTATTAAAAGTAATTTTTCATCATGAAGTTTTGAAAGACTTTCGAAGTATTGGCGATATTCAAAAATTTCTGCTTTATTTAATTTTAAAGCATAATAGTATAAAGAAAGTCCTAATTGAATTTGTTTATTAAAATCAAGCATAATTGATGCAATACCTTCCACATCTTCAAAATTTGAACTTAAAACTACCGAAGATTTTAAATCTGCAAAATCACCTCTACCAGCTTTAAGTATTGGAATTTTCAAAGTAAAAAGAAAGTTTTTTTCTTTTTCAAAAAGATAATCTTCAACTATCATCAAGCCTATACTAGTATTTTCCACAAAAGGTTTAGTATTTTTTATATTGGTATTTATAAAATCAAATATTACTTCAATACTATTTTTATGCAAAGCTTTAAGCTTGTAATACATAGGATTTAAAGTAGGATTAATCACTTTAAAATAAAGCTTTTTACTATTAATCCTTATATGCAAAAGCAAGCTTGCAAAAATAAGTTTTTCTATAGCAAATTCACTCATTTTTTTCATATCTATAATACAAAGTATATTGTCTCCAAAAGGCGATGGAAAACGTCCCAAACTTGTTTTAACATTAGTAAAAACACTTTGCAAAACTTTAGGATCGCCTACGATCAAAATACTATCATTTGGCATCAAAATAAGCCCAGGTCTAGCTAGGATAAATTCATTATTTCTATAAACCATTACAATTTTAAAGCGTTTTTGACTAATAGAGCTTATATGTCTATAAGCAAAGCTTGATCCTGCAGGAATTCTAACCTCCATAATCTCACCTTGCCCAAGTCCTATAAATTGAGCAGTTGATGGCATATTATCCATACAACCTGTTAGCCTTGTGCTTAAAGTATCATAGATGTTAATCACTTCGCAAAAATTATCATCAATATGGCTATTCCATAAATCCATAATAACTATATTTAATCTTGAATGTAATTTTCTTAAATTTTTATAGCAAGCTAGCATATCAGCCTCATCTTGCATATAAATAATAGCTTGATGGAAATTTTCCTTTAGCAAATTTTCTAACTTAACCAAACTTGTAGGATCGAACTTATGAAAAGAAATTTGTTCATTCTCTAAACTTAAATCCACACTTTCATCATTATAATAAACAACACTCAAAGATTCTTTGAAGGTTTTATTACTATGAATTTTCTTCAAAAAATCTTTCGCATAAACTCCATCAGCTAATAATAAAATTTTATTCATTTATACCTCTAAAATACAAAATATAATTATAGCAAAGTTATAGTTTATATTTTAAAGTTTTAAATTT
>NZ_JANQDB010000013.1:0-41372 GCF_024723675.1 Campylobacter sp. 1569 | reverse complement strand
ACTACACCACTTTTATAATTAAACCCCAAAGAAAATTTCAGGTTTTAATCTAAGCATTAAACAATATGCAGCCAAACTAGCTTGTTCTCTTGTGTAGTTTCTATTGCCTTGTATGTGAATGCATTCTTGTAAAAAGGTTCCATCTTTATACATAGCTCCTATGTAGATGGTGCCTGCTTTGGTGTTTTTATCATTTTCTTCTCCAGCCACTCCACTAAGTGCTAAAGCAAAATCACAATTTGTAGTTTTAAAAACCCCTTTTAACATAAAATAAATACAACGATCAGAGTATTCCCCAACACTTTCTAAGGTATCATTACTTACCCCAAGCCAAGAATTTTTCAAACGATTAGAATAAGTGATCAAAGAACCCTCGAACACACTAGAAATTCCTGAATTTTCAGCAAATTTTGAAGCACAAAGTCCAGCTGTGCAACTTTCCGCAAAGGAAATTTTTAAGTTTTTTTCCAAAAGTTTTTTAGCTATAAATTTAATAGGATCATTTCCTAAAAATACTTTGCCTGTAAAAAGTTTAAAAACTCCTTTTAAAAAGCCTTCTAGTTTTCCATACTGACTAGCGCTTGCTCTAATGCAAATGAGATTATCTAACAATGCACTTGAGCTAGTTTGAATTTCAAAAGAAGTAGTAAGTGTACTAAGTAAGATATTTGCACTCGTTTCATCTATATCTAAAAGACAAAAATACGCATAGTCAAGCTCAGGATTTTGTAAAATCATAGGCAATTTTTGCTCTATATTTATGTTTAATAAATTAATATGACATTGCTCAAAAGAACTTAAAAAGGAATTTTTTTCACGCAAAGCTTTTGAAGGCACTAAAGTATCATTTTCTAATATTAAAACATCATCATTTAAGGTTGCTATGATTTTAGCTATGGTTGTATAGTATTCGCTAATGCTAAAAATGGTTATATAGTTATATTCTTTAGAAAGTTTTTCAAGTAAAAAAGGAAGCTCTTTATCGGGTTTGTTTATAAATTTTAGTTCATGAAGTTCTAAAAATTGTTTTTTGTATTCTTCTTGTATATAATGCATATAATTTTCATTGATAATAATTTCACTACCTATAATGATGATAAGATGTTTCATGGTTTTCCTTTTTTTCTTGCGATTATAACAAAAAAATAAGTGCAAATTAAAAGTATTTTAAGTAGAATTTACTATTTTTAAATTTTTCAAGGTGGATTATATGGATTATAAAGATACGCTATTGCTTCCAAATACGACTTTTGCAATGCGTGCAAATTTAGCAGAGCTTGAGCCTAAGCGTTTTAGCAAGTGGTTTGAAAACAACTATGCTTATGATAAAATGAAACAAAAAAGACAAGGGGTAAGTGAGAGTTTTACTCTGCATGATGGCCCTCCTTATGCAAATGGACATTTGCATATTGGCCATGCTTTAAATAAAATTTTAAAAGATATCATCATCAAAATGCATTATTTTCAAGGTAAAAAAGTGCGTTTTACTCCGGGTTGGGATTGTCATGGTTTGCCGATAGAGCAGCAAGTAGAAGTTAAGCTTAAAGATAAAAAGCAAAGTTTAAGCAAAAAAGAAATTCGTGAGTTTTGTAGAGAGCATGCGAGAGAATTTGTAAATATTCAAAGAGATGAATTTAAGTCTTTGGGTGTGATTGCAGATTGGGATGAGCCATACTTGACTATGAAAAATGCTTTTGAAGCAGATATTTACAAAGCTTTATGCAAAATCGCTAAAAAAGGACTTTTGCTAGAAAGAAGTAAGCCTGTTTTTTGGAGCTGGGCTGCTAAGAGTGCGTTAGCAGAAGCTGAAGTAGAGTATGAAGATAAAGAAGATTATTCTATTTTTGTAGCATTTGAGCTTGATAAAACTTCCCTTGAAAAGCTAGGTGTAAAAAAAGCTAAAGCAGTTATTTGGACTACCACGCCTTGGACTTTACCGGCAAATCAAGCTATATCTTTAAATCCAAATGAAAAATATGTTATCACTGAAGAAGGTTATATTTTTGCTAAAGCCTTGCTTGAAAATATGATCAATAAAAACTTCACTCAAGGAAAAATTCAAAAAGAACTTTTAGGTGTTGAATTTGAAAATTTAAGTGCTATTAATCCACTCAATCAAAGAAAATCCACTCTTATTTTAGGCGATCATGTTTTAATGGAAGGTGGTACAGGGCTTGTGCATACTGCACCAGGACATGGTGAGGATGATTATTATGTGTGCTTAAAATATGGCATTGAAGTGATTATGCCTGTAGATGATGGTGGGTGTTATGATGAAACGCTAAGAGCTAAAGGACTTTTACCAGAGCATTTATTAAGCGAGTTTATAGGACTTCATATTTTTAAAGCAAATGAGCGTATTTTAGAATTGCTTGGCGAAGCTTTGCTTGAGAGTTCTAAATTTACACATTCTTATCCATTTTGTTGGAGAACGCATAAACCGGTTATTTATAGAGCTACAAAACAATGGTTTATCTTAATGGATGAGAAAAAGTTAGATGGAAAATCTTTAAGAGAATTAGCGCTAGAGCAGTTAAATAATGTGAAATTTTACCCAGAAAGTGGAGTAAAAAGACTTAGTTCTATGATAGAAAATCGCCCTGATTGGTGTATATCAAGACAAAGAGATTGGGGTGTGCCTATAGCGTTTTTTAGAGATAAAGCAACCAAAGAAGTGATTTTTGATGATGATGTTTTAGATCATTTAGTGGGAATTTTTGAAGCAAATGGAGCTGATGCGTGGTGGGATTTAGAAATAAAAGATTTATTACCGCCAAATAGCAAATATGATCCAAATAATTTAGAAAAAGTTTATGATATTTTAGATGTTTGGTTTGATAGCGGTAGTACTTGGGAAGCAGTATTAAACTCAGCAAGATATGATGCAGGAGAATATCAAGCTTCAATGTATCTTGAAGGAAGTGACCAGCACCGTGGATGGTTTCAAAGCTCACTTTTAATTTCTACCGCGATCAATCACAAAACCCCATATAAAAACATACTTACTCATGGCTTTACCGTAGATGAAAAGGGTCAAAAAATGAGTAAATCTAAGGGTAATGTGATTTTACCTCAAAATGTAGCTAAAAATTATGGGGTAGAAATTTTAAGACTTTGGATAATGCTTAGTGATTATTCAACAGACTTAAAAATTTCAGATAATATCTTAAAACAAGTAAGCGAGCAGTATAGAAAGATAAGAAATACTATAAGATTTTTACTTGCAAATACTAATGATATGGAATTTTTAGAAACAAAAAATTTCACACTTTTAGATAAGTGGATTTTAATGCGCGCAAAAGTTGCTTTTGAAGCATGTGAAGTTGCTTTTGAAAAATATGAATTTGCAAAAGGCTTTAGTGTGCTTTTAAATTTCTTAAGTGCGGATTTAAGTGGAATTTACTTAGATGTGTGCAAAGATAGATTATATTGTAATGCAAAAGATGATGCAAAAAGAGTAAGCGCGCAAAGTGCTATGGTGCTAATAGCTAGAAAACTTTTCACGCTTTTAGCTCCAAGTTTAACTTATACCATAGATGAAGCTTTAGAACATGCAAATGTGGCCATTAAAGAAAATGCTAAAGATGTTTTTGATTTGGTATTAAAAAATGGCTTTGATTATGAGTATAAAATTGAAGATGAATTATTTATAAAATCAAGAGAAAAATTCTTTGAGCTTGTTGATGTGTTAAAAAAAGATAAAATCATCAAATCAACCCTAGAGTTAAGCTTGCAAACAAGCGCAAATGAGCTTTTGAGTGAAGATATTGAAGAAGTAGCTGATTGGTTTATGGTAAGCTCGGTAGAAAGCTTAGATGATAAAGAAGCTTTGAGTGAGTTTAAAATAGATGATCATAGTTTTAAAATCGTGCGTTCTTCATTGCACAAGTGTCCAAGATGTTGGAAGTTTTTAGCAAAAGAAGAAGAATGTTTATGTCCAAGATGCAATAGTGTGGAAAAAGCAAAAAATGTTTGAGCAAGCTTTACCTTTTAGCGTGGTGGTGATTACTTTATTGGGCTTTTTATTTATCACGCTTTTTTTGTTTTATTTGGTTAAAAAATTTAAGGATAAATAATGGTAACTTTAAAAGAAGCTTTGAAATTTTCAAATGAAGAATTAGAAAATCTAAAAAAAGAATTAAATGAAAAAGCACATCAGCAAAAGCATTTGGGTGCTTATGTAGAGCAGTTTTTAAATAAAGATTTAAGCACTTCAGGTGCTGGTGTACCAGTAGCTATAAAAGATAATATTAGTGTAAAAGATTGGGAATTAACTTGTGGTTCTAAAATTTTACAAGGTTATGTAGCTCCTTATGATGCAAGTGCTATTATAAATTTACGTAAAAATAATTTTGCTCCATTTGGAAGATGTAATATGGATGAGTTTGCTATGGGAAGTACGAGTGCGACTTCTTTTTATGGTAAGACTTTAAACCCACTTGATAATACCAAAGTCCCAGGTGGAAGTAGTGGAGGGAGTGCTACTGCAGTTGCTGCGGGGATAGCTTTGGCAAGTTTGGGTTCGGATACAGGTGGTTCGGTAAGACAGCCTGCTGCATTTTGTGGTTGTGTTGGGTTTAAGCCAAGTTATGGAAGAGTTAGCAGGTATGGTTTAGCGGCGTATTCTTCAAGCCTTGATCAAATCGGAGTTTTAACGCAAAATGTTGAAGATGCTGCGATTTTATATGATGCTATTGCAGGTTATGATGAAAAAGATAGCACAAGCGCAAACATAGCTTTTGAACCAACCGCGCCAAAACTAAATGCAAATAAAAAGCTAAAAATAGCTGTGATTAAAAACTATATAGAACAAACTAATGATGATGTAAAACAAGCCTTATTAAAAACCATAGATATGTTAAAAGCAAATGGCCATGAGATTGTTTATAAAGACTTAATGGATTCTACATTTGATGTTGCGGCTTATTATATCATAGCAGCAGCTGAGGCAAGTGCAAATTTAAGCCGTTATGATGGTGTAAGATATGGTAGAAGAAGTGAAAAATGTGACAATCTTAGCCAAATGTATGTAAATAGCAGAAGTGAAGGCTTTGGAGAGGAAGTAAAAAGAAGAATTTTACTAGGAACCTTTGTTTTAAGTAGTGGCTATTATGATGCATATTATATCAAAGCACAAAAGGCTAGAAGATTTATCAAGCAAAAATATGAAGAAATTTTAAATGATTGTGATTTGATTTTTATGCCAGTTGCTCCAAGTGTTGCTTTTGGTTTTAACGATATAAAAACTCCGGTGCAAATGTATTTAGAAGATGTATTTACTATTTCAGTGAATTTAGCAGGACTTGGTGGCATTAGCGTGCCTGTAGGAAAAAATGAAAATGGACTTAATATTTCTGCTCAGCTTATATGTAAAGCTTATGATGAACAAACTTTATTAGATGGTGCTTTGAGCTTGGAAGAAATTATCAAAAACAAATAAAGGAAAAATTATGAAAATCATAAAACGCGCTTTGACTTTTGAAGATGTTTTACTAGTTCCTCAATATTCTGAGGTTTTACCTAAAGAAGTAGATATTAAAACAAGACTTACAAAAAATATCACCTTAAATATGCCTTTGATTTCAGCTGCTATGGATACAGTTACTGAACATAGGGCAGCTATCATGATGGCAAGGCTTGGTGGCATAGGGGTAATCCATAAAAATATGGATATAGCTTCACAAGTTAGAGAGATAAAAAGAGTTAAAAAAAGTGAAAGTGGCGTGATTATGGATCCTATTTATATAGGGCCTAAAGCAAGTGTTAAAGAAGCACTAGAACTCATGGCCGAATATAGAATTTCAGGCGTTCCTGTGGTAGATGAGAATAAAACTCTAATAGGAATTTTAACAAATCGTGATTTAAGATTTGAAACTAATTTTGATAACTTAGTAGAAAATGTAATGACAAAAATGCCTTTAATCACTGCTAAAAAAGGCTCTACTTTAGATGATGCAGAAAGAATTTTCTCTACTAATAAAGTAGAAAAACTTCCAATTGTAGATGAAAATAATCACTTAGAAGGTTTAATCACTATAAAAGATTTAAAAAAACGCAAAGAATATCCAAATTCAAATAAAGACGCTTATGGAAGATTAAGAGTGGCTGCGGCTGTGGGTGTGGGTCAGCTTGATCGCGTAAAGGCTTTAGTGGAAGCTGAAGTTGATGTTATAGTAATGGATAGTGCGCATGGACATTCTAAAGGGATTATTGATACATTAAAAGCGATTAAAGCTGAGTTTAATGTAGATGTAATAGTAGGAAATGTTGCAAGTGCAAAAGCGGTTAAAGATTTATGTGAGGCAGGTGCGGATGCTATTAAGATAGGTATAGGACCTGGTAGTATTTGTACTACACGCATTGTTTCAGGTGTAGGTGTACCTCAAATTTCAGCTATAGATGAATGTGCGATAGAAGCAAGTAAATACGGTGTGCCAGTAATTGCCGATGGGGGTATAAAATACTCAGGCGATATAGCAAAAGCAATTGCAGCAGGTGCAAGTAGTGTGATGATAGGTTCGCTTTTAGCAGGAACAGATGAGAGCCCAGGTGAGTTATTTACTTATCAAGGAAGACAATATAAGAGTTATCGTGGTATGGGAAGCTTAGGTGCCATGCAAAAAGGAAGTTCAGATAGATATTTCCAAGAAGGTACAGCTCAAGATAAACTTGTACCTGAAGGTATTGAAGGTAGGGTGCCTTATGTAGGAAGTATAAAAAGTGTAGTACATCAGCTCTTAGGTGGGCTTAGATCTTCTATGGGTTATGTAGGTGCAGCAGATATCAAAGCTTTCCAAGAAAGAGCTGAATTTGTAGAAATCACCGCAGCAGGATTAAAAGAAAGCCATGTGCATGATGTAACTATCACTGCTGAAGCACCAAATTATAAGGTAAGTAATTAATGGAATTTGAAGATCACATCAAACAAGCTGAGCTTTCTTTGGAAAAACTTAACGATAAAGATTTAGACCTTAAAACTTGTGTAGAAATTTACAAAGAAGGTCTAAAAAGTATCAAACAAGCAAGAGCTATGCTTGAAAATGCTAAATTAGAAATCGAGCAAGTAGATGAGTAGTATTGTAGCTTTACAATTTCCCACTTTGGCTTTGAGTGAATCAAGGCTTGATTATTATCTAAAAGCTGCTAAGGAAAGTGGCGCGAATTTGGTGGTTTTAGGTGAGTACGTTTTAAATAGCTTTTTTAGTGAGCTTAAAACTATGCCAAAAAGTATGATCAAAGAACAAAGTCAAAGCAAAAAAGCAAGCTTGATAAAACTTGCTAAAAAATATGAGTTAAATATCATTGCACCTTTCATAAGTGTAGAAAATGATGGCTTAAAAAAACTATGCTTAAAAGTAGGCCCACAGAATGTAAAAGTTTATGAGCAACAAATTTTAATGCCTTATGCACACTGGAATGAAGAAAAATTTTTTAACAATAAAAAAACTGATAAACTTAAACTTTTTACTTTCACACATGAGGGCTTAAAATGTGCTTTACTTTTTGGATTTGAAGCACATTTTGATATCTTTTGGCAAATGATCATGAAAAAAAAGATAGATTTAGTCATCATTCCCACAGCTAGTACTTTTGAAAGCAATCAAAGATGGCTAGAGCTTTTAAAAACAAGAGCCTTTTTAAACTCAACCAGTATTTTAAGAGTTAATCGTATAGGTAATTTAAAGCAAGAAAATGAGTGGAAATTTTATGGAGATAGCTTTTTTATCAATGCTTTTGGGGAAGTGCAAGAACAACTTGGCGATCAAGAAGAAATGCTTGTAGTAGAAGTTAGCAAAGCAAATGAAGCTAGAAATTTATGGGGTTTTGATAAGCTTATAAAAAATTACGAAGAATAATCTTTTTAGTAAGAAAATATTATTTAAAGGAGTATAATGAGAAAAATTTTATTACAAATTTTTTCTTTTAGTTTTATTTTTATGGGAATTTTTGCTTTAGTTAGGTTTTTGATGATAAAAAATTTAACTAATGAAAGTGAAAATACCTTAATGGTATATGTATATGGACTAGGTCATGATATGAGAACCTTTAGTGCTATTTTTTTACCTCTATTTTTGTGTGGTTTGTTTTCTTATGTAAGTTTGATTTTCAAAGATAGTAAATATCACACTATGGGGGGGGGTAATCGCTAAATTTTATATTTATCTTTCTAGTTTTTATATAGCTTTTATAGCTTTTGTTATTTTAATTTCTGCGTTTATACATTATTATTATTTTCAACTTTATGCAAGCAAAATTGATATTTTTATTTTTGGTTTAAAAGATGATAATACTAAGGCGATATTATCTATAGTTTTTTCTGATTATCCTATTATAAAAGCATTGTTATTAGCTGTAATTTTTAGTATATTTTGTTTTTATCTTAATATTAAAATTCTTAACTTAAAATTAGAGACTATTAAAGTAAAACTAGTATTTTTTATTTTATTAAACATTTTGCTAATTTATGCTTATATTGTAGCGCTAAGAGGACATTTTACTTATAATGCGCTAAGAGCTTCAAGTTATGAATTTAGCACCATAAAAGCTTTTAATGAAATTTCTACAAATCCTTTGATGGCTTTTTCATGGGCATATAAAGAGTATAAAAATCAACAAGAATTTAAAAGCGTAGATATAAAACAGCTTAATCAACTAGAAGAAAAACTTTTTCCTATGTTTGATACTACTTTGACACATCAAAATCATGCTAAAAATCATATTTATATTAACATCATGGAAAGTTTTGGTTTAAATTTAGCTGAGTTTGGCACTGAAAACATTAATCTTTTGGGAAATTTAAAAAAGCATTTTGAGCAAGATATTATTTTTACTAGATTTTTATCTAGTGCAAACAATACCATAGAAAGTTTTAATCGTTTGGTTTTTTTAAGTCCAAATATTATTTCAAATGGATTATATCAAAAAGAAAAATTAGCCTTTACTCCTTTGCAAATTTACAAGAATGCAGGGTATAAAATAGTTTTTGTTTATAGTGGTAATGCTTCTTGGTATAATCTTGGCAATTATTTTAAAAATCAAGGTGTAGATGAAATCATAGATGAAAATACACTGATGCAAGATTTTCCACAAGCTAGAAAAACAAAACATAAATACGGTATAGCTGATGAGTTTATGTATAAAAAAATATATTCTATTTTTGAAAATGCTACAAATCCTACGCTTGTTATTTCTCTTAGTATTTCCACTCATAGACCTTATATACATAAAAGCAGAACACAACTTATCGATGAGAACGCTTTAGATGAAAAAATATTAAGTCAATTTATTATCAGTGATTTTATAGGTGCTTTAAATGCTTATGCGTATGCAAATGATGAATTTGGAAAATTTTTAGATCGCATAAAAGAAAGTAGTTTGAGAGAAAATATTATTATTGCTGCCACAGGTGATCATAGATTTAGAGATATTAAGATGGATATAAAATCCCAAAAAGCTTTTGCATATAGTGTGCCTTTTTATTTATATCTTCCAAAGTATTTAAAAAATGATATTTATTATGATAAAAATCGTGTGGGTTCGCATAAGGATATTTTTCCAACACTTTATAGTCTTACTCTTAGTGATACAAAATATTTAAGTTTAGGAGGAAGAAATATGTTAGCACCTATAAAAAATGAAAAGTTAGAATTTGGTTTTAATGAGTTTGTTTGGATTGATCAAAATGGAGTCTATGATGGAAATAATGGTTATTATTTTGAAAATAATACTAGCATAAAAGATACAAATAAGGCTTTTGAGTTAGATTTATATCATAAAAATTTTTCAAAAAATTATAAAGAGTTATTTCAAAAGCAATTAAATTATAGACTAGTCAATCTCAAAACATCAAATAATAGTGAGTAGATTTTATCTCTAAGGGCTTTTTATATTTTATTTTTAGTAAACAAATGATAGAATTTTGCCTTAAATTTTCAAAAAATTTGAGGCAAGAATGCAAAAAATTCATTTTATAGGTATAGGCGGTATTGGAATTTCAGCTTTGGCGAGATTTTTAAAAGAGCAAGACTTTAAGATTAGTGGTTCTGATATCAAAGAAAGTAAAATCACAAAAGAATTAGAAAAAGAAGGCATAGATATAAAAATTCCTCATCATAAAGACAATGTTAAAGATGTGGATTTAGTAGTGTATTCAGCTGCTATTAAAGAAGACAATGAAGAATTAATTAGTGCAAAAAAACAAAACATCACAACACTTTCAAGAAAAGAAGCCCTGCCTATGATTTTAAAAGACAAAAGAGTTTTTGCGGTTGCTGGAGCTCATGGTAAAAGCACGACTTCAAGCATTTTAGCAAGCTTGATAGAAGCTTCTGTGATTATTGGTGCGGTGCTAAAAGAAAGCGGTACTAATATGCTTTATAAAGAAAGTGAAAATCTCATCTTTGAAGCTGATGAGAGTGATAGTTCTTTTTTAAATTCAAATCCTTATTTAGCTATAGTGACTAATGTTGAAGCAGAACATTTAGATCATTATGGAAACGATCTTGAAAAACTACACAAAGCTTATGAAGACTTTTTGCGTTTGTCTAAAATTCAAGTGATTAATGCTGAAGATGAGTTTTTATCAAGTTTAAATTTAAATAACGCTAAAAAACTTTACCCAAGTAAAGATATCACTAATATTTACATGAAAGTAGAAAATTTTAAACCAAAAACCTATTTTACACTTAAAGATTTAGGTGAATTTAGCGTTTTTGGTATGGGTGAGCATGTGGCGATGGATGCTGCTTTGGCTATTTTGGCTGCGAGTGAATTTATAAATATAGAAGAGCTAAAAACTAAGCTTTTAAAATATCAAGGCATTAGAAAAAGATTTGATATTTTATTTGCAAATGAAAATATGGCTTTGATTGATGATTATGGGCATCATCCAACAGAAATCAAAACAACACTTAAAGCAGCAAGTGAGTATGCAAGGCTAGCTGGATATAAAAAAATCATAGCTATTTTTGAACCTCACCGCTATACGCGTTTAAGTGCAAATATAGAGTATTTTAGTGAAGTTTTAGCAAATGTTGATGAGCTTTATATTTTACCTGTGTATGCAGCAGGGGAAGCTCAAATAGAAATTAATATGCAAAAATACTTTCCAAAAGCTAAATTTATAAAAGAAATCAAAAGAGAAGAAAGCGCTATTTATCTTGATGATGAGTTGATTGAAAATGGCTTGGTAATTGGTTTTGGTGCAGGAGATATAAGCACAAAGCTTAGGGGAAAGTATGTTTAAGATTTTTTTATATATCTTAGCTTTTTTTGCGATTTTACTTTTTTTCATTTTTTTGCGTAAAAAAATAGGCAAGATTAGTAATTATCTTTTGATTTTAGTGTTGATTTTAATGATTGCTTTTGCGATTAAATTTGAGCTAAGTGCTACAAGAAGTGGTGTTTTAAAAAAAGAAACGCTCAATGCATTTTTACAAGGACAAAGTCTAATTTGCAAAGATATTAATGTCACTAAAGAGTATTTTAACTTTGAGCATGGAACGCAAAGTTTTATTTCAAATGGTAAAAATAAACAATTTAAAGCCTATGTTTTTGATATAAAAGATTGCAAGGTAGATAAATAATGCAAGAGCAATTTTTTAAAAAGCTAGATTTAGATGGCTATATAGAAGACTTTAGGGGACTTTTTGCAAGAGATAAAGAAATTTTTTTACAAGGTGATAGTAAGCTTCATTATAAAAGAATCAATGAGCTTTCGCTGATTGATTTTAATCCTCCGCCTATGATAGAAGAGTTAAATAGTGCTTTAACTCATCTTAGCAAGCAAGGAATTTTACATTTAAGTCAAAGCTTTGAATTTATTAAAATCTGTATGTATTTTAGATACTTAAAGGGCTTAAAATTTGAAGAAAGTTTAAAAGAATGGCTTTTAAAAATAGAAATTCCACAAGCTATTTTAGAACTTTTTGAGTATTTTGATGAAAAGGGTGAGATTAAAGAAAGTGTTGATGAAAGACTTGTTAATCTAAATTTAGCTCTAAAAATGAAAAAAGAAAGCTTGGTAGCTGAGTTTAAAAAACTTACCTATACTAAAAGTCTTAGTGCGTATTTAATCGATACTCAAATCCATCTTATCAATGGTATGGAAGCTTTGCTTTTACGCGGTGGGTTTAATCATGTCTTAAAAGCAAAAATCATAGGTAGAAGTAGTGGTGGTGGATTTTATGTGGTGCCTTTGAGTGTAGAAAAAATCCAAAGTCAAATAGATGAAATCAAAGATGCCAAAGAAGAAATTTTTTATGAATATGCTAAAAAAATCAGCTTAATTTTTTACAAAAATTTGATGTTTTTGAAATTTATCAACAATGCTTTTGATTTATTTGATCATTATAGCGCTAGAGTTTTGATGGCTAAAAAACATGATTATGAGTTTGTTTTAGCTGATAGTTCTAATAATTTAAGCTTATATAACTTCGCACATCCGGCTTTAAAAAATGCAAAAAGCGTCAATATAGAATTTAATAAAAAAGTTTTAATCATCACAGGTGTAAATGCAGGTGGTAAATCTATGCTTTTAAAAGGAATTTTAAGTGCAGCTTTACTTGCAAAGCATTTGCTTCCTATGAAAATTAACGCACAAAAAAGCCAAATAGGAAATTTCAAAGAATTTGATGCGATTTTAGAAGATCCGCAAAATGTAAAAAATGATATTTCTACTTTTGCGGGGAGAATGTTGCATTTTTCTAAGCTTTTGGGTAAGAAAAATGTTTTATTAGGGGTTGATGAGATAGAGCTTGGGACAGATTTTGAGGAAGCTGCGTGTTTATATACTGAGCTTATTTCTAAGCTTTTAGAACAAGATAATAAAATCATCATCACAACCCACCATAAACGCCTTGCTATGCTTTTGGCTAAAAATTCACAAGTTGAACTCATTGCTGCTTTGTATGATGAGGAATTATCGCGCCCAAAATATGAGTTTTTAAAAGGTACTATAGGTAAATCTTATGCATTTGAAACAGCTTTAAGATATGGCATAAGTGCAAATTTAGTGCAAAATGCTAAAAAGCTTTATGGAGAAGATAAAGAAAATTTAGAAGAAATGGTAAGTAAAAACATCAATCTTGAACTTTCTTTACGCAAAAAAAATGAAGAGCTTGAGAAAAAAGAAGCTAAGGTAGATGAAATTTTACTTTCGCTCAAAGATCAAAAAGAAAAAAATGAGCAAGAATTTAAAAAGCTTGTTTCTAATTTAGAATTTAAATATCACAAAGCCATAGAAGAAGCTAAAAAAACGATAAATCTAAAAGATATTAAAGAAAAACAAAGAAGTTTAAACAAAGCCAATGAACTTAAAAAAAGCATTGTTTTACTAAGTATGGAGCAAAATGAAGAACTTAGGGTGGGGGATTTTGTTAAATATGAAAAAATCAAAGGCAAAATCACTGCAATTTCAAAAAATGATGCGATGATTCAAAGCGATGGTTTAAGTTTGCGTGTGCCTTTAAAGCTTCTTAAAAAAAGCAATCAAACCCCCACACAAAAGGTAAAATCAAGTGTTAATATAACCCGTCCAAGTGCTTTAAATATGACTTTAGATTTACACGGCTTAAGAAGTGATGAAGCGCTTGAGAGATTAGATAAATTTATCTCTGATGCTTTGATAGTGGGTTTTGATGAGGTGATAGTTTATCATGGTATAGGCACAGGAAAACTAGCTTTTGCGGTAAAAGAGTTTTTAAAAGCTCACAAAAGTGTAAAAAGCTTTAATGATGCTCCGATTAATCAAGGTGGTTTTGGTGCTAAGGTGGTTAAGCTTTAAGTAAAATTATAGTAAAACCTTTAAACAATAATGAGGTTTAATAATGAAACAAGTGATGATTTTAAGCGGAGCAGGTTTGTCTGCTCCAAGTGGTATAAAGACTTTTAGAGCTAGTGGTGGGCTTTGGGAAGAGCATGATGTGATGGAAGTTTGCTCTGCAACTGGCTTTAGAAAAAATCCTAAAAAAGTTTTGGAATTTTACAATAAAAGAAGAAAAGAACTAGCTAGTGTTAAGCCAAATCACGCACATGAAATCATCGCTTTATTAAAACAAAAATTTCCAAAACAAATTAGCATTTTAACGCAAAATGTAGATGATTTATTAGAGCGAGCAGGTTGTGAAGAAGTGGTGCATTTGCATGGTTTTTTATCTGAACTTAGGTGTTTAGAGTGTGAAAATATTTTTAACATAGGCTATGAAAGTAGTGATGATAAAATTTGTCCTAAATGTCAAAGCAAAAGTGTAAGGCACAATATCGTGATGTTTGAAGAAATGGCACCAAATTATAAAATTTTATATGAAAAATTACAAAATTGCGATTTATTTGTATGTATAGGTACAAGTGGGCAGGTTTTACCCGTGGGAGAGTATGCAAGAGTATGTAAGCAAAGCATATTAAACAATCTTGATGAGGATAAATATTTAGAAAGCAATTTTACTAAAGTTTATATAGAAGATGTTTGCACAGCTATTGATAAAATCAAAACGGATATAGAAAATTTCTTGGAAGAAAAATGTTAGAAGTAATCTTACAAGGTATAGTTTTAGGTATGGGTGTGTCTGTGCCTTTTGGGCCTGTAAATATTTTGATCTTAAATACTGCTTTGTCTTCTTTTAAAAATGCTTTTTGTGTTGGACTTGGTGCTTTAAGTGCTGATATACTTTTTTTGATTTTGATTAATCTTGGGCTTTTAAGCTTTGCAAATAATGAATTTTTTTATAAAATACTAGCAGTTTTTGGCTTTTTCTTTTTGAGTTTTATGGTATTTTTAATGCTAAGAAAAACAAGAAAAGTCGATCTTAACAAGGTAAATAAAACTCATCCTTTAAAAGGTTTTAGTAAAGGATTTTTTTTAAATGTTACAAATCCTTATGTTATAGGTTTTTGGGTGAGTGTAGCAGGACTTAGCATGCAGAGTAAAAACTCTTTTGCCTTGCTTTTTGGTTTGGTGGGTTTTATTGTATTTTGGATTTTTACTTTATCTTTTTTTGTGTCTAAATTCAAAGCCCTTGTGAAAAACAAACATATATTTTACATTAATCTTTTTTCAGCATTTATTTTAGAGTATTTTGCTCTTTCTATGCTGTATAAAGCTTTTATAGGATAAAACATGCAAGTAGTTGAAATTTTTAAAGAATTAAGTAAATTTAAATCTATCACCCCAGATGATGATGGAGCATTAAATTATATTGCAGTGGAATTAAGTGATTTTGAAGCTTTTTTTATAGAAAAAGAAGGTGTGAAAAATCTTTTGCTGACTAAAAAATTTAGTGATGATGGCGAGCATTTAGCTTTTGGCGGGCATGTGGATGTAGTGCCTGCGGGAGAGGGTTGGAGTAGTGATCCTTTTGAGCCTTTAGAAAAAGATGGGTTTATTTATGTAAGAGGCGCACAAGATATGAAAAGTGGCGTGGCTGCTTTTATGTGTGCGGTTAAGGAGGTAGAAAATTTCAAAGGAAGAATTTCACTGATTTTAACAAGCGATGAAGAAGGTGAGGCTAAATTTGGCACGCTTGAAGTGCTTAAATTTATGCAAGAAAAAGATATGTTACCTGATTTTGCTGTGGTTGCTGAGCCAACTTGTGATAAAAAATTTGGAGATAGTATTAAAATAGGGCGTCGTGGTTCTATTAATGCAAAATTACTTATCAAAGGTAAGCAAGGTCATGTAGCATACCCGCAAAAATGTATAAATCCTGTGCATAATTTTGCTTCTGCTTTGAAATTTTTAGCAGGATTTGATCTTGATCCAGGTGATGAGGTATTTGCACCATCTAAAATTGTCATTACTGATATACGCGGTGGTATGGAAGTGTGCAATGTAACCCCAAATGATTTAAAATTAATGTTTAATGTAAGAAATTCTCCACAAACTAGCTTAGAAGATGTAAAAGCTTATGTAGAAAAGACTTGTGAAGGACTTGATTATGAGTTGTGTTTGAATCAAAGTTCAAAGCCTTTTTTAACACAAAGTGACTCTAAAATCGTACAAAAGCTAAATGAGAGTGTACAAAAAATCACTCAAGTAGTGCCAGAACTTAACACCAAAGGTGGTACAAGCGATGCAAGATATTTTGCTGAGTTTGGCGTGAAGGTAGTAGAATTTGGTGTGTGTAATGATAGAATTCATGCTATTGATGAGAGAGTGAGTGTAGAAGAACTTGAAAAATTGTATTTAATTTTTAAAGACTTGATAGAAAATTTTTAAAGGTTTAGAATGATTGAGGAAATTTTAAAAGATAGTGATTACAAACTAGATCTATTTAGTAAAAAGCTAATTGCTGAATTGGAAACTAAAATTATAGTTAAAACAAACAAAAATAATCAAATTATATACTATACTAATTGTCTTATCCGCGATAAAGAAATTAAACTCACGCCAGAAGAAATTGTGCGTCAACTTTATATCGATAAACTTTTAAATGAATATAACTATCCTAAGGATATGATAAAAATTGAATTTGGTGTGCATTTTGGACGCGAAGTAAAAAGAGCTGACATTGTGATAATGGATAAAATCCAAATTACAACCCCATATATCATTATAGAAGTAAAAAAGCCGAAGTTGAAAGATGGCAAAGAGCAGTTAAAAAGTTATTGTAATGCTACAGGTGCAACTATGGCTGTGTGGTGTAATGGTAAAGAAATTAGTTATTATCATAGAAAAGATCCAAATTATTTTGAATCTATTCCAAATATTCCTGCATTAAACCAGACATTACCAGATCTGTTGAAAGTGAAATTTACCTTTGATGATTTGATTAAAGAAGATATTTTAAAAAGTCAAAAGCGAAGTTTAAAGAATTTAGTTACAGAAATGGAAGATGAGGTGTTGGCAAATGCCGGAGTTGATGTATTTGAAGAATGTTTTAAACTTATATTTATAAAACTTTTTGATGAATTAGATGGTGCAAGAGATAGAACAAAGAGTTTAGAGTTTAGAAATTATGGAGAATCTGATTCTGAACTTAAGCAAAAAATAGAAAATCTCTTTGATAAAGCAAAGAAAAAATGGGGAGGTGTGTTTTATAATGATGAGAAAATTAAACTTTCTCCTTCACACCTAAGTGTGTGCGTGTCATCATTGCAAAATACAAAGTTATTCAACTCAAATTTAGAAGTGATTGATGATGCTTTTGAATATCTAGTGAATAAATCCTCAAAAGGTGAAAAAGGGCAATATTTTACTCCGCGTTATGTGATAGATATGTGCGTAAAAATGCTAAACCCTAAAAAAGATGAAAGTATGATAGATACTGCAAGTGGAAGTTGTGGATTTCCGATACATACTTGTTTTTATGTGTGGCGTTCAATTTATAAAGAAAGAGGTATAGAAGCAAGTCATCTCTTTACAGCTGAAGAAAAGATTTCTGAGTGTCAAGATTATGTAAAAGAAAAAGTATTTGGTATAGATTTTGATGAAAAAAGCGTGCGCGTATCAAAAATGCTTAATCTAATCGCAGGTGATGGGCATACGAATGTCTTGTATTTAAATTCCATTGACTTTGATAGATGGGATGAATGGGTAAGAGATGATGAAGATTGGCAAGATGTGTATTTTGAGGGATTTAAACGCTTAAAAAAATTAAGAGCTACTAAAAACCAAAATAGGGATTTTAATTTTGATATTTTAATGGCAAATCCACCTTTTGCCGGAGATATAAAAGAAAGTAGAATTTTAGCTAGATATGAGTTAGGTAAAAAAGAAAATAGCAAACCTCAAAGTAAAGTAGGAAGGGATATTTTATTTATTGAACGAAATTTAGATATGTTAAAGCCTGGTGGTAGAATGGCTATTGTATTACCACAAGGGCGTTTTAATAATTCAAGTGATAAATATATAAGAGAATTTATCGCACAAAAAGCTAGAATCTTAGCGGTTGTAGGACTTCATGGAAATGTCTTTAAGCCACATACTGGGACAAAAACAAGTGTATTGTTTTTGCAAAAATGGGATGATAGATTATGTCCAAAGTGCGAGGACTATAATATCTTCTTCGCTACTATGAGTGAGCCTAGCAAGGATAATTCAGGTGAGAAGATTTATTACCCACTTTTAGATTCTCATGATCATTTAGTGGTAAAACATGATTTATTTCATCCGCATTTAGAAGGAGATGAGCCTATAAAACAAAAAGATGAAAGCCAAGAAGATTTTGATAAAAGAATGCAAGAATATAGGTTAAATGTAGAAAAATACAAAGACTTGCAAAAAGATGGCATAGCGGAAGCTTTTATTGAATTTGCAAAGAGTGAAAATTTGAGTTTTTGGAAAGAATAAATATGACAGAGCAAAAATTTTTAGAATTAATTGCAACTGATGAAAGCACAAAGAGGCTTAAACATAGAGAAAATTCACAACTTGAATTTAAGGCAAATTTTAATAAGGCAGATTTTGCACTATATGCTAAAACATTAGCAGCTTTTTCAAATAATCAAGGTGGGATTATTGTATTTGGCGTTAAAGATAAACCAAGGGAGGCAATAGGCATGACAAATAATAATCTTGAAAATTTGGATAACAAGGATTTCTCAAATTTTTTAAATGAAAGTTTTGCGCCAGAAATTATTTTCAATATACAAACTTTTAATGTAGATAATAAAACTTTTGGAATAATAGAGGTTAAAGAAGGATTGAACAAGCCATTTATTTGCATTAAAAACAATGGAAAAAAACAAGAAATTTTAGAAGGAGAAATATATTATAGATATAGTGGAAGAAGCGAAAAAATTAAATATCCCGAACTAAGAAATATTTTAGATAAAAATTTAGAAATAGAGCGCCAAAAGTGGATGGAACATATAGAGAACATAGCCAAGATAGGTCCAAAGAATGTTAAAATGCTAGATTTGCTTCGTGGAGAAATAGATAGTGGCAATGGAAAAAAAATAGTCATAGATAAAAAGTTATTGGAGAATCTAAATTTAGTTGTTGAAGGCAAGTTTGTAGAAAAAGAAGGCGCTCCAGCGCTTAAACTTATAGGAACTATAGAGAATGGAGAAATTATGGCGCCAAATTTAAATCTTGAAAAAGATTTTTATACCACGAAAGAATTGCTAGAAAGATTAGGTTTAAACATAACTCATCATTATTTTAGAGGTATTCTAGCTGAATATCCTATCATACAGCAAGATGTTAAATATTTTCAACAAAAGAAAAATCAAAAATATTATAGTAAATTTTGTTTCGATTTCTTGAATCAAAAAAAATTATCAGATGATGATATAAAAGAACTTTGTAAAAAACACAATATTTGGAAAAAAAATGGAAAATAATCTTAGTCAAGCTTTGCAGGAAAAATACCCACATTTAGAAGTGAGCGTATTACGCCTGAGTGAAGTTCAAAAGGATAATGAGAAAGATAGAATAGACGCTGAATTTTTTAGTAAGAATTTTATTGTTGCATATCAAAAAATTAAAAATATGAATTACTTGCCATTGTATGAATGTTTAGAATTATTAACAGATTATCACGCTAATGGAAATTATGAACTGCTAAGTAGTAATGTAACATTACAAGATACAAAAGATTATGCTTATATGATTAGAACTACCGATTTGGAAAAAATGGATTTTGAAAATGAAGTTAAGTATATTTCAAAACATGCTTATAACTTTTTATCAAAAACAAAAGTTTTTGGCGGAGAAGTCGTAATTAACAAAATAGGTAATCCAGGTGCTTCATATTTTATTCCATTTTTAAATAAGCCTATAAGTTTAGGCATGAATTTATTTTTATTAAGAACAAATGATAAGTTAAATTCTGCATTTTTGTATATTTTTCTAAATACTAATTTAGGAAAGATAATTATTGAGAGAAAAGTTAATGGGGCTGTCCCTCAAACAATAGACAAGGAAGCAATAAAATCTTTACCAATTCCCATTCTTCCTATAGAATTTCAGCTAGAAATTGAAAAAATGGTAAAAGATTCTCATAAAGCATTAGAAGAAAGCAAGGAATTATATAAAAAAGCAGAGGAAACTCTATACCTTGAGTTAGGGCTTGATCCGAAAAATCCATTACAAAGTTTGCTAGATTCTAAAATAGATCATTCTACAAAATCACTCAATATCTCTATACGCACATTAAAAAAATCTTTTTTAAAAACAGGGCGATTGGATAGTGAGTATTATCAAAAGAAATATGAAATAAATGAGAAAATTATAATGAATAAGAAATATACTATATTAGATAATTTGGTAAGCATCACAAAGTCAATAGAGCCGGGTTCGAATTTATATAAAAATAAAGGAATACCTTTTATAAGAGTTGCAAATTTGACACAATATGGGTTAAGTGAAGGTGATGTTTTTTTAGATGAAAAAGATTTTTTTTCACAATATTTACAAATTTTATATCCGAAAAAAGATACTATTTTATTTAGTAAAGATGGGAGTGTTGGTATTGCGTATTGTGTAAAAGAAGATAAGGAAGTTGTAACTAGTAGTGCTATTTTGCATTTAAATATAAAAGATAAAGAAAATATTTTACCCGAGTATCTAACATTGTTTTTAAATTCTATTTTTGCAAAGCTACAAGCACAAAGAGATTGTGGTGGATCTATAATATCTCATTGGAGGATTGAAGACATTAAAAAGATTTTAGTGGCAATACTTGATATTAAAACCCAAGAAAAAATTGCAAAATATATACAAGAAAGCTTTAATTTAAGGAAAAAATCTAAACAATTATTAGATAATGCAAAAATTAAAGTAGAAGAGCAAATACAAGGAAAAACATGATTATCAATGGGCAAAAGCTTGGGTTAAAAGAGCTTAGATTTATGGATTATGTTAAAGAAAAGCAATTAAAAATAGAGTTTATTGCCTTAGAGTTAAACGGAGAAATTATCCCAAGGGATAAATTTGAAAATTTGATTTTAAAAGAAAATGATAAAGTAGAGATTGTTACTTTTGTAGGTGGTGGTTGATGAGAATTAAATTTAATGGTAGTATGATAAACACGCATTTTAAAAACACTTTGGAATTTTTTCAAAGTGTGAGTAAAAATGAAAATGATGTATGGATAGTCAATGGTTTTGCAACAAAAGAAAGTTTGGAGTTAAATGAAAATGATGAGCTTTTTTGTATAGAAAAAAATACTTTACCACCATATGAAGCTCTTGATGCGATGATGAGGGCAAGACATACTCCAAAACTTCATAATAAGCTTAAAAAGGCAAGTGTGGCAGTGTGTGGACTTGGTGGACTTGGCTCGCATATAGCTATAAATTTAGCAAGAAGCGGGGTTGGTAGGCTTCATTTGATTGATTTTGATGTGGTTGAGCCAAGTAACCTTAATCGTCAAGCTTATATGGTGGAAGATTTGGGTAAATTTAAGGCTGAAGCTTTAAAAGATCAAATCGCTAAAATTAATCCTTTTATAGAAGTATTTGCACAAGTTTTAAAAATAGAAAAAGAAAATATAGCCGAGCTTTTTACAAATGATGATATAGTTTGTGAAGCCTTTGATAGTGCAAAATATAAAGCACTTTTAGCGCAAAATTTTCACCAACACTATCCTCAAAAAACATTAATTTGTGCTTCTGGCTTAGCAGGATATGGCGATAGCAACAGCATACAAACAAGAAAAATTGCAAAAAACTTTTATGTTTGTGGTGATTTAAAAAACGAGGCAAAGGTAGGCAATGGACTTATGGCACCGCGTGTAAATATTTGCGCAGGACATCAAGCAAATTTAGTTTTAGAACTTTTAGCGAGCGAGTAATGGAAAAATTAAAAATAGGAAAATATGAGTTTAATTCCAGGTTTATTCTAGGTTCTGGGAAATTTTCTTTTGAGCTTATAAAATCAGCCATTGAAGAAGCAAAAGTTGAGATTATCACCTTAGCTTTGCGTAGGGTAAATGATAAAGGTATAGAAAATATACTTGATTTTATTCCAAAGCATATTAAGCTTTTACCAAATACTTCAGGTGCAAGAAATGCTAATGAGGCATTGCGTATAGCAAGACTTGCAAGAGAGCTTGGTTGCGGAGATATGATTAAAGTTGAAGTAATTAGCGATAGTAAATATTTATTACCGGATAATTATGAAAGTGTAAAAGCAGTAGAACTTTTAGCAAATGAGGGTTTTACACCTTTAGTTTATATGTATCCTGATTTATATGCAGCACGTGCTATGGCTAATGCAGGAGCTGCTGCTATAATGCCTCTTGGAGCTCCTATAGGAAGCAATAAAGGTTTAGAAACTAAAGAATTTATACAAATTTTACTTAATGAAATTAGCTTACCTATTATAGTAGATGCAGGTGTAGGAAATCCTGCACAAGCTTGTGAAGCCATGCAAATGGGAGTAAGTGCAGTGATGGCAAATACCGCCATAGCTCAAGCTAAAGATGTAGCAAAAATGGCAAAGGCTTTTGCGTTGGCTATAGAAGCAGGATATAATGCGTATTTAGCAGGCATAGCAAATGAAAGCACGCCAAATGCAAGCTCGCCTTTGAGTGGTTTTTTAAGAGATTAAAATGCAAAAATATCCTCATATGCAAAGTATTGAAAGTGAGATTTTAACTAAGGTTTTAAAAGAAGTTGAAAATTTTGGTGAAAGTAAATTTAGTGCTTTTGATGTAAAACAAGCTTTAGCTAAAGATTATCTTAACATAGATGATTTAAAAGCTTTGCTTTCAAGCACAGCAGAAGATTTCATAGAAGACTTAGCGCAAAAATCTAGTAAGATTACTCAAAAATATTTTGGAAATTCCATTTCACTTTTTACACCTTTATATCTTTCTAATTTTTGCAATAGCAAATGTATCTATTGTGGATTTCAAAAAGGAAATAACATTAAAAGAGCTAAGCTAAACGAGGCTGAAATTCACAAAGAAATGCAAGAGATTAAAAAAAGTGGCTTGGAAGAAATTTTACTCTTAACAGGTGAGGGCAGGGAATATACTAGCGTAGAATATCTTGCCAAAGCTTGTGAGATAGCAAAAGAGTATTTTAAGGTAGTTGGAATTGAAGTTTATCCTATGAATGTAGATGAGTATGCATTGCTTCATGAAAAGGGTTGTGAATATGTGAGTGTTTATCAAGAAACTTATAATCAAAAAACTTATTCTAAAATTCACATTGAAGGTGAAAAAAGTGTATTTGAGTATCGTTTTTATGCGCAAGAGCGAGCGTTAAAAGCGGGTATGAGAGGGGTTGCTTTTGGAGCTTTACTTGGTGTGGATGATTTTAGAAAAGATGCTTTTGCTACGGCTTTGCATGCGTATTTTTTACAGCAAAAATATCCTCATACTGAAATAGCTTTATCTATTCCTAGATTAAGACCTATTATCAATAATAAAAAAATTCATCCAAAAGATGTAAACGAAACAAGACTTTTGCAAGTTTTGTGTGCTTATAGATTGTTTTTGCCTTTTGCAAGTATTACTATTTCTACGCGTGAAAGAGCAGGTTTTAGAGACGGGGTTATTAAACTTGGAGCTACTAAAATGAGTGCAGGTGTGAGCGTGGGAGTGGGTGAACATCAAGGTGATAAAAAAGGCGATGATCAGTTTCAAATTAGTGATATGCGTAGTGTTGATGAGGTTTTAGCTATGCTAAAAAATGCAAATTTGCAAGCTATAATGAGCGATAGTATTTATGTGGGATAAAAAAATCATTGCTATTAGCGATAGTCAAAATACTCAAGGAGATTTTTTAAATTTTGTTGAAAAGCTAAGTCAAAGTAGTGTTGATGCTTTAGTGCTTAGAGAAAAACATTTAGATGAGTTAGAATATACTAAATTAGCCAAAGAAGTATTAAAAATTTTTAATAAAACTCAAAAGATTTGCTTTTTGCATTATCATTATGAAGCTTGTTTGAAATTAAATCATCAATTTTTTCATGCTCCTTTATTTGTTTTACAAAATTACCCACAAAGCTATAAAAAATTTGAGCTTTTGGGTACTTCCATCCATTCTAAAGAAGAATTAGATTTAGCTTATAAGCTTAAATCAAATCATGCTTTTTTTGGGCATGTATTTAAAAGCTCATGTAAGGCTGATTTGACTCCAAAGGGTATAAAAAATTTAAAAGATTTGTCAGAAGTTTCAAAAATACCCATTTATGCCATAGGTGGTATAAATACTCAAACTATAAATCACTTAAAAGATTTAAATTTAGCAGGTGTGTGTATAAGAGAAGCTTTGTATAAAAGTGAAAATGTAGAAAATTATATTTTAAGATGTAAAGATCTTTTAGTCCAAAAGGACTAAAAGATTATAACCAGAAGAAATAAGCAATCACAGCAAGGCTAATTGAGCAGAATATATTTAGTATAATTCCTACTCTTACCATTTCTTGTTGTTTAATATGCCCTGTACCAAAAACTATAGCATTTGGTGGTGTAGCAACTGGTAGCATGAAAGCACAAGAAGCACCGATGGCAATGATTAAAGCAAGACCTAAAGCAGGAACACCTAAGGTATCTGCTATAGAGATAAATAAAGGCACAAGCAAGGCTGCTGAAGCAGTATTTGAGGTAAATTCAGTTAAAAATACTATAAAAAAGGCCACGATTAAACCTATAACAAATAAATGCCCATTTTCTATAAATGAAATAATAGTATCAGCCATAACTTTGCTAGCACCTGAATCTTTTAGTACCACACTTAGAGTAATACCTCCACCAAAGAGCATTAATACACCCCAATCGGTATTTTTTTGTATATTTTTCCAATCTATCACTTTAAAAGCACATACTAAAACAGCAGCTAATAAAGCAATGATTGCATCAAGATTTGCTATTTTATGTCCAAAAATACTTGTAATGATAGGACCTATATTGCCACTAAAAATCCAAGATAATGCAACCACTAAAAAGATCACTAAAGTGATGATTCTAGGTCTTGTAAGTTCTATATTTTCAGTGTGTAAATCAACTTGTAGATTAAATTTAGGTTTGAACATAAAATACAAAATTAAAATCATTGCAGGTAAGAAGATTAAAACAATAGGAATACCATATTTTAACCACTGTGCAAAGCTAATGTGTAATTGAGTAGCAACGATAGCATTTGGCGGGGTTCCTACTATAGTGCCTATACCACCTATGCTCGCACTAAAAGCTATACCTAAAAGAATAAAAACATAAGTATTTCTATCTTTTTCTGGATCAAGTGAAGCTAGCATACCTATAGCAAGTGGAAGCATCATGGCAGCTGTTGCAGTATTACTCATCCACATAGATAAAAATGCGGTGGTAATAAAAATATATAAACTTGATAAACCCAAATGTCCTTTTGCGAGGGTTAAAATTTTATGTGCAATCAGTTTATCTAATTTTTGATGATGCATAGCTGCAGCCAGAGCAAAACCACCAAAAAATAAAAAAATATTTGAATCAGCAAAACCGGTTAAAGCTTTAGCGGTAGGTAATAATCCTAAAATAGCTGCTAAAACAGGTACTAAAATAGCTGTAATGGTAACATGTAAAGCTTCGCTAAGCCATAAAACAGCAATAAAGATTAACAAAGATAAACCTTGATTTACTTTGGTTTCACCAAAAGGGGAAAAATAAAGCAAAGCGATAAATAACACCAAATCAGCAATGACTATGAGTGTTTTTGTATTTGAACTCATTTAACAACTCCTTTAAAATATTGTAGTTTTGTAACATATTCTAAATGAATTTTTATTTAAATGTCAATTTTTATATAATTTTTTTTATATAAAATTCTTCTTGTGTGAAAAAAAGTAAGTTTTAGTAAAATTTATTTGTTTTTGGTATAATTTTTGCTATTTCAAAAAAATAATAATCTTTAAAAAGATGATTCTAAGGAAAGAAGATGCTTAAAAAAATATTTATATTTACTCTAGCTTTATTTTTTAGTGCTTGTGCGGTAAATTCTAAAAATCAAGGTGTAGCTAAGGTTAATGAAGTTATAAAAATTCAAGCAGAGTGTTATAATCCTTCTAGTCCTAAAGCTTATGAAGCAAAAATTAAAGGCCTTGTATATATTAGTGATGTAGGGCTTAAGTATTGTGCAAATAAAAGAACGCTTGATAAAAGTGTTTCTTTGAAAAAAGTTTATATTCATAGAGTGTATGATTTAAATGAGAATTTAAAATATTCTTCTTCTAATGGAAGCAATTATTACATCAATGAAAATTTTAACTACTATTTTTATGTGTTTTTAAAAGAAGAATTAGAAAATAGAGGTATAGTTGTAGTGGAAGATACACAAGATTCTCCTTATGTTTTAAAAGTAGATTTGAGTTTTAATGATTTTTATTCTAAATTTGATTCTGATTCTTTATTTTCAATTATTGCTAGTCAGTTAATACTAAAAGATATTAATATCAATAAAACTATTAATATTAAAACCAAACAAGAAGTTAAAGGTTTTTATAATATCAAAGATCTACCTTTTTTTACTCAGCTTCTTATAAAACAAGTGGCTAATAAATCTGCAGATATTATCAGCTCTTTGTGAGGTGTTTTAATTGTCATGGATTTTCCTTTGCGAGCTTTTGTCCAGCTTGCAAGGAAGAACTTTTAGAATATTCTTTGGGCATAAGAGAACTTGAGGGAAATTTTAAAGTTTATTATTTTTATCAATATGAACAAATTAAACATCTAATTTATTTTAAACACAAATTTCAAGGATATTTTGTTTTAAATGCGCTTGCAAAATTAAGCTTTGCTAAATTTAAAGATTTTTTTCAACCATCTTGTGAAATTAATGCTATAGCCTTGAATGATAAAACATATAAAAACTACTCTCATACTGCTATTTTAACCAAACATTTAAAAACTCAATTTATAAAACCTATGTATTATACTTTGCAAGCTAGTTCAGAATTTAAATATAGTGGAAAAAGTTTGCAATTTCGTAAAGATAATAAAAGATCTTATAAGCTTTTAAGGCATCCAAAATACCCTGTAATTTTAGTAGATGACGTGGTAACTACAGGATTAAGTTTACTTGAAGCAAAAGAGTTTTTAGAAAAAAATAATATTGAAGTGCTTTTTGCTTTAGTTTTAGCTAATGCAAAATTTGATACAATATAGGCATTAATTTTAAGGATTTTTATGGAAAATATTTTTACTAAAGATTCAGATATTGAAAATATAGATATAGAAAGTTCTATAAAAAGTAGTTATTTAGATTATTCTATGAGTGTTATTATAGGTCGTGCTTTACCTGATGCTAGAGATGGGCTTAAACCTGTTCATAGAAGAATTTTATATGCTATGAATGATTTAGGTGTGGGAAGTCGTAGTGCGTATAAAAAATCAGCGCGTATAGTGGGTGATGTAATCGGTAAATACCATCCACACGGTGATACAGCTGTATATGATGCTTTAGTAAGAATGGCGCAAGATTTTTCTATGCGTTACCCAAGTGTAGATGGACAAGGAAACTTTGGCTCTATTGATGGAGATGGCGCTGCTGCGATGCGTTATACTGAAGCTAGGATGACGATTTTAGCTGAAGAGCTTTTGCGTGATATAGAAAAAGACACGGTTGATTTTATACCAAATTATGATGATTCAATGAATGAACCTGATGTTTTACCTGCTAGGGTGCCAAATTTATTACTCAATGGTTCAAGCGGTATTGCAGTAGGTATGGCTACTAATATTCCTCCGCATAGTTTAAATGAGCTTATTGATGGCTTACTTTATTTAATTGATAATAAAAACGCAAGTTTAGAAGAAATAATGCAATTTATCAAAGGACCTGATTTTCCAACTGGTGGTATTATCTTTGGTAAAAAAGGTATTATAGAAGCTTACCGCACAGGTCGTGGTAGGGTAAAAGTAAGAGCAAAAACCCATATTGAAAAAAGAGCTAATAAAGATATTATTGTTATAGATGAACTTCCTTATCAAACTAATAAAGCAAGATTAATAGAGCAAATTGCTGAACTTGCTAAAGAAAAACAAATTGAAGGTATTGCTGAAGTTAGAGATGAGAGCGACAGAGAAGGAATTCGCGTGGTAATTGAGTTAAAACGTGATGCTATGAGTGAGATTGTGTTAAATAATCTTTTTAAATCCACTACTATGGAGAGTACTTTTGGTGTTATTATGCTTGCTATACATAATAAAGAACCAAAAGTTTTTTCTTTAATTGAGCTTTTAAATTTATTCTTAAATCATAGAAAAACTGTAATTATTAGAAGAACTATTTATGAATTGCAAAAAGCTAGAGCTAGAGCGCATATTTTAGAAGGTTTAAAAATTGCACTAGATAATATTGATGAAGTGATAGCTTTGATTAAAAACTCTCCTGATAATCCAACGGCTAAAAATTTGTTAATGCAAAAATTTGGCCTAAGTGAACTTCAATCTAATGCGATTTTAGATATGAAACTAGGCCGTTTAACAGGACTTGAGAGAGAAAAGATTGACAATGAATTAAGAGAATTATTAGCAGAAATTGAAAGACTTGATCAAATTTTAAAAAGTGAGACTTTGCTTGAAAATTTAATCAAAGATGAGTTAAAAGAAATCAGAACAAAATTTGATGTACCAAGAATCACTCAAATTGAAGATGATTATGATGATATTGATATAGAAGATTTGATACCAAATGAAAACATGGTGGTTACTATCACTCATCGTGGTTATATTAAGCGTGTCCCAAGTAAACAATATGAAAAACAAAAACGCGGCGGTAAAGGTAAAGTTGCAGTCACAACTTATGATGATGATTTTATAGAAAGTTTCTTTACAGCAAATACGCATGATACCTTGATGTTTGTTACTGATCGCGGACAGCTTTACTGGCTTAAAGTTTATAAAATTCCTGAAGGAAGTAGAACTGCTAAAGGTAAAGCCGTGGTTAATCTCATTAATTTACAAGCAGATGAAAAAATTATGGCAATTATCCCAACTACTGATTTTGATGAGAGTAAATCATTGTGCTTCTTTACTAAAAATGGTATCGTAAAACGCACAAATTTAAGTGAATATCAAAACATTAGAAGCGTAGGTGTAAAAGCGATCAACTTAGATGAAAATGATGAACTTGTTACTGCAATTATCGTAGCAAGGGATGAAAATGAAACTCAAGAACAAAATTATGAAGAAAATTTAGAAAATGAAATGCTTGAACCTAATGAAGAGCTTGATAATACTGTCGTTGGCAAAATGCTTTTTGCAGTTACTAAAAAAGGCATGTGTATTAAATTCCCACTTGCTAAAGTTAGAGAGATTGGTCGTGTAAGTAGAGGGGTAACTGCAATTAAATTTAAAGAAAAAGATGATGAGGTTGTAGGTGCTGTTGTTATAGAAAAAGACGCTCAAGAAATTTTAAGTGTAAGTGCAAAAGGTATAGGTAAGCGTACTGATGCTGGGGAATATAGGCTTCAAAGTAGAGGCGGCAAGGGTGTTATTTGTATGAAACTTACTGCTAAAACAAAAGATTTAATCGGAATAGTTATAGTTGATGAAAGTATGGATTTAATGGTGTTAACAAGTAGTGGTAAGATGATACGCGTTGATATGCAAAGTATTAGAAAAGCAGGTAGAAATACAAGTGGTGTGATTGTTGTTAATGTGGAAAATGATGAGGTTGTAAGCATTGCTAAATGTCCTAAAGAAGAAGATGAGGAATTAGATGCTGAAACTAATATGGATTTAAATTTAGAATAGTAAAAATTTTGGAATACTTTTTGCTATTTTGATAAAATCAAATAAATTGAAGGTGTAAAAAATGAAAAAAGTTGTTTTTATGTTTTGTTTGGCTTTGGGTTTTAGTGCTTGTGCGCTAGATCAAAGAGGTATGAATCCAAATCAAACTAAAGCTGCTCAAGCTGCAAGTTCTGATGTTGTGGTTCAAAAAGTAGACAAAGATGATGTGCGTAATATCATTAGAGAAGAAAAAATGCTTGCAAATGATACAAGTGCAGACAATGATCTAACTTTTACAGCAGTGGGCGAGGGTATTGCTCCTTTAAATACGGTTTCTGTTGGTCAAGCTTTGGCTTTGGCTAAAAGAGCAGCAATCACCGATGCTTATAGACAATTAGCTAGTAAGTTATATGGTGTAAGAGTTAATGGTAAAGATACAGTAAAAGATGCAATGCTTAAAAGCTCAACTATCACAGCGCAGGTAAATGGCTTGATTAAAAATGCAAGTGTAGTTGATCAAGACTTTAAAGATGGTCTTTATAGAGTAAATGTAGAACTTAAAATTGATGCTGACAAGTGGAAAGAATTGTTTGCTTATTAATCCTTATAATTTTTAATGCCACTGCCCAAGATGAATTTATATTTTGGGCAGAACTTTCTAATAAAAATTTTATCCTTTATCATCAAAATGAAACTATTTCTATGGCTATGACTAAAAGTAAAAATAAAAATTTAGAATATGCTTGCGAGTTAGTTTATACATCAAGTGATTTGAAAGCTTTAATACGCAATGATTTTGGTATGGTGACTGAAGAGAAAATGACAAAGCTAGATAAATTTAACTTTTTAAATGCTCATAAAAATGATTTGATTGATTGTTTTTTTAATTCAAAAATAGATGTAAAAGACTTTGTAAAAAGTGAGCAAGCAAGTGCACAAAGTGAAACTTATGTGAGAATTTTACCTTTAAGATTTATAGTTGAATTTCATGATAATAGTGCCTTTATATATTATCTTAAATAATACAAAGCTAGCTTTTATAAAAATCAAGTTAAAATACTTAAAAAAATATTAAGAGTAGAAAATGCAAAAAAGTATCCCTCATTATTTATTATTTAAATATTTGCGTTTTGATAAAGATCAACCCTTTATTATGCTTTCAAAAATTTTAGCTTTTTTAGGTGTTAGTATAGGGCTTTGCGTGCTTTTGGTTGCAATGGCTATTATGAATGGCTTTGATAAGGAATTTGAAAGAAAACTTTTTACTATGAATTATCCTATCACTATATTACCACGCTTTGGAGCAAGTGTGGATGATAAATTATTGCAAGAATTAAGAGCTAAATTTCCAAATTTATTATTTAGTCCTTATATTGCTACTCAGGTTATAGCAAGAAATGATTTAAAATTAGAAGGTGGTATGCTTTTTGGGGTTAATTTTGAAGATGAAAAAAAGATCAATGAAGTAGTAGCGCAAGCTTTAGAGGATAAAAAATTAGATAATTTTGATATTTTAATTGGTAAGGGTTTAAAAGATGAATTCGGACTTGATTATAATGAAAAAATAACTCTAATTTTTTCAAATCTAAATGCTAGTGGACTTTCACTTATCCCACAGGTTAAAAGATTTGATGTTAAGGCTGATTTTTCTTCAGGACTATTAGCCTATGATAAAGCTTATATGTATACAGATGTAAAAGCTTTAGCTAAGATTTTGTCATATCCCCAAGGACATTATGATGGAGTGCATGTGTATTCAAATAAACCCTTTGAAGTTATTAAACAAATTGAAACTTTTTTGGGTGCAAGGTATGCTAGTATAGGTTGGTGGGAGCAAAATGGGAATTTCTTTGCAGCGCTTGCTTTGGAAAAAAGAGCTTTGTTTATAGTATTGATGTTGATTATTTTGGTTGCAAGTTTAAATATAGTAAGTTCTTTATTGATGATAGTAATGAATCGTCGTAGTGAGATAGCTTTGTTGCTTTCTTTAGGAGTTAGTAAACTAGAGATTAAGAAAACCTTTTTTTCTTTAGGATTTTTAATAGGTGGAAGTGGTATTATAGCAGGTGTGATTCTTGCAGCTATAGCTTTGTGGGTGCTTGGAAATTTTGACATCATTTCTTTACCAAGTGATGTTTATGGTATGAGTAAATTACCATTAGAGCTTTCTTTAGTTGATTTTTGCGCTACACTTTTTGGTGCTATTGTGATAGTGAGTTTATCTTCTTACTATCCTGCTAAAAAAGCAACGCAAGTAGATATTTTAGATACTTTAAGAAACGAATAAATTGAGAAATTTATTCGTTTAAGAATTTTTGAATTTCATTGAAAAAGTTTTCATAGCTAATATCTTTGATGGTTTTAATAAATTTTCCATTTTCATTAATCAAATAAAACTCGCCACTATGCGCTATAGAATATCCCATAGCAGAATCTTTAAGATTGATTTTTTCATATACCACACCATAGTTTTTAGTAACTTTTTCTAATTCTTTTTCATCTTTAGCAACTAATGCAGTTGAATTTGGGTAAAAATACTTTACCCATTGGCTAGTTTGAGTTAAGTTGCTATCTCTTGCTGGATCTAGTGAGATAAATACCACATGAGCTTTTTCTTTATTTGGCATTTTTTCCAAAACATTAGCAATCAAGGCAAGCTCACTAGGACAGACATCAGGACAATATGTATAGCCAAAATATACAATTAATTTTTTACCAATAAAATCTTTTAAACTAAGTATGCCTTTTTCAGAATTTAAGTGAAAATTGTATTTGTTATTTTCAAAATACTGCACAGATATAAAAAATACCCCAAAAATTACCACAATTAATAAAAAAATATTTATTTTTTTCATATTTTACCTTTTTACATCAAAGTCAAAATAAAAATCTAGCGGAGTTTCATCATCAAAAAGCTCTATTCTAAAACGCATTATATCTAGCGTGCAAGAGCTTAAAACTAATTTAGCATGGTAAGTATTGTTGATTTTTTTAAATTGTGGAACAATATCTCCCATATACATATTAAGTCCATAAACCCTAGCATTGAGTTTTTTAAACTCACCTAAATTGGTAATATTTAAATCAAGCTCGTTTAATGTAGCTATAGGCTTTGGATTTAAATTTACTAATACCTTTTTATCTTTAAAATTATACTCGCACTCTTGGGTATTTAGATCGCATGTTAAAGGCGTTAGAGTGGTGATTAATTCTCTTTTTTTCCCGATATTTGATGAATTAGTATAAAAATAAGCCCCACATATAGCAAAGACTATAGCTAGGGCAAAGACAAGTAGATTTTTCATTATTTTTTAATACTTCTTGACTCGATATCTTTTAGTTCAATTGTGCTATTATCATCAAAGTAAAGCGTTAGATTAGCTTTGGTTTGTGGTGTGATATTTTCTTTAAGATTTAATACCATAATATGTTTACCACCAGGTTTAAGTTTGGTGCTTGAATTAGCTTTTATAGTAATTTGAGGGATTTGTATCATCATTTTTTTACCATTTTCCATGATATGATCATGAATTTCAGCTGTATCGCTTAATGAACTTTGAGCTTTGATGAGTTTTATATCTTTATTAGAGTTGTTTTTAAGCTCTAAAAAAAAGGCTGTGGTTTTAGAATTTGGTGGAGTTTGTCTTACATAGGGATCATTTACAGTGATGTTGTTAGCTAAGGTAAAAGTGCTTAAAAGAGCTAAGCTGAGTATTTTTTTCATTATTTTCCTTTATATTTTTAGTCAATTATAAACATTATACACGGAAAAAATTAAAAATATATTTATTGTAAAAATATTATAATTAGCTCTTTGTTGTTTTAAATTTTAATAGAAAGGTATAAATTGTTTAAAGTTATATTAGCATTGTTTAGTTTAGCTGTATTTGCAAATGCAAGTGAACTTGCAAAAATTTATTTAAATCAAGGTATTAATGCGGTTGAAAAGGTATTGGAGCAAGAATTAAGTAAGAAAGATTTTTGGCTTAATGAAATAAAAGATAAAAATGTTAGCCTTGGTTACTATGAAGAAAATGTTGCAATCGTTTTAACTAATAAAAGTGATAAAATCATTAGAGTTTATCATTATAATAATGGCAAAGTAGAAAAGAAATTTATTCAAAAAGATGTTTTAACTGGTTTAGCTGGAGATAAAGAAGTAGAAGGGGATTTAAAAACTCCTATAGGTTTTTATGAGCTTGGAAAGAAATTTTATCCTGGTGATCCATATTATGGACCATTTGCTTTTGCAACAACTTATCCAAATGTTTTAGATAAAACTTTAGGTAAAACAGGTGGTGGAATTTGGATTCATGGTTATCCTTTAGATGGAACGCGTTTAGATACTTATAAGACTAGAGGTTGTATTGCTGTGCAAAATGATTTGCTAGAAGATTTTAATAAATTAGTAGCTGATAGAAAAGCTTATGCAATGACAGAAGAAAAAAATAAAGTAAGAGCAAGTCATGAAGAAATAGCTATTTTATTAGCAAATTTATTTGCTTGGAAAGATAGTTGGCAAAAAAGTGATATCAATAAATATTTATCTTTTTATGATAAAAAAATTTTTAAACATAACAATAAATCTACGTATGAACAGTTTGCAAAAAATAAAGAAAGAATTTTCGCAAAAAAAGAAGAAAAAAATATTAAATTTTCAGATCTTAGTATAAGTCCTTATCCAAATGAAAAAAATGAAAAAATTTTTAGAATAGGATTTTATGAAGATTATCGCAGTACTAATTATAAATTCAAAGGAGAAAAAGTTCTTTATGTCAAGCTAGTTGAAGATAAAATGCAAATTTTAGCTGAACAGTAATGGCTTATATAAAAATTGATCGCTTGGCTTATGAATACAATCTTGATTTAATAGCCTCTAAGGCTGGGGGTTATGAAAAAGTAATTTGTGTTTTTAAAGATAATGCTTATGGGCATGGAGCTAAGCTTTTAGCTCCTATAGCTAGAGCAAAAGGTGTAAATTTTATAGCAGTAAAAAATGAGGCTGAGGCAAAAGAATTAGAAGATACTTTTGATAATATTTTAATTTTATCCCATCATCCACATGGTAATGAAAGTGAAAAATTTATTTATGCTTTAAATGATAAAAATGATATAAAAAAACTCAAAAAAAATACAAAAATTCATTTAGTCATAGATACAAATATGCATAGAAATGGAATTTTGCCTGAAGAAATTCAAGAAACTTTGCATGAGTTTAAAAATTATAGTTTGCAACTTCATGGAGTGATGATGCATTTTGCAGGAAGTGATGAAGTAGATGCAAGTTATTTTGTACAAAAACAAAAATTCCAACACGCTAAAGAGTTAATTTATAATTTATTACAAGAAGAGGCTAAAAACTTAGTATTTCACTCTCATAATTCTGAAGCTTTATTTAGAACAAATACTTTAGAAGATGATGAGTATTGTAGAGTAGGGCTTGTACAATTTGGTTATGCGTATTTTAGTAAAGATTTACGCAAAGTCATGAGTTTATGGGCTGAAAAATTAAGCCAAAGAGTGTTAAAAAAAGGTCAAAGTGTTGGTTATGGTGGTATGTATAATGCAAAAGAAGATCTTGAAATAGCAACTTATGATTTAGGTTATGCAGATGGACTTTTGCGCTATGATGGAAAACAAGAATTTTTTCTTCCTAATGGTAAAAAAATACTTGGAAAAATGTCTATGGATAGTTTTTCTTGTGAAAATGGTGGTGAGGAAATTTGTGTTATGAATGATGCAAATGTTATGGCTAATTTTTTTAATACTATTAATTATGAAATTTTAGTAAAACTTTCTCCAAATTTAAAAAGAATTGTAATTTAAGATAAAAAATACTAATATATTCAATGAAAGGTGAAGTATGGCATTTTTAAATTGGGCTATTTTAATTTTGTTTTTATTTATAGTGTTTTTGCTAATTAATCGTTATGAAAAAAAAATGAAGATTTTATATAAAAACATAGAAATATTAAAAAATGAGTGTAAAAAAAATAGTGAAAACATAGAACAAAATAGAATTTTGATAGAAAAAAATAGATCAAATATTGAAGACATAAAAAATCAAGATTAGTTTTTACTAATCTTGAAGTGATCTTGCTATTAATTCTAAAGGATGTGAGAACTGCGTGGAGATTTTTTCATGCTCTAGTGCATTTGAAATTTGCATTCTACAAGCTGAGCATTCTGCGCTAATGATTTCCACATCACTTTTTTGTATGTTTTGAGCTTTTTTTATGCCAACTTGCAAAGCTTTTTTATGATAATCAGTTTGCATACTCACTCCACCAAAACCACAACACTCATTCGAGTTAATAAGTTCTTTAAAAACATAATTTTGTTTCAGTAAAGTTCTTGGTTCTTTAAAAACTCCTTGCATTTTTCTTGCATGGCAAGGATCATGATATGCAATTTTTGTATTTATTTTTTTCTTTGTTTTTAAAAGTTCTTCTAAATTAGTATATTCATAAAAATACTTTGTTGCAAGTAGTATTTTACTAGAAATATTTTTAGCTCTTATTGCCCATTCTTTATCTTTTTGCATATGAAAAAAATGTTCATAATCTATATTAATCATCGCAGAACAGGTTGCTTCTGGAATAATGATATAATCTAGTGTTTTTAATTTTTCTTCAAAATAAACAATATTTTTTTTAGCCAATTTTTCTACACTTTTAAAATCTCCGGTAAAATAATGAGGAGCACCACAACAAGATTGATCTTTTAATAAATCAACATTAATTTTAAGATGCTTGCAAATTTCAAGTAAGGCAAAACCTGTATTGGTATAAGAATAATTAGATAAACATCCTATAAAAAGTCCTATAGTTTTTTCGCCCTGATTATTTATAAAATCAGGATTTGAAGCTAAAAAACTTTTTTTAGCTAAAGAAGGTAGCAAACGACCTTTTTTTATTAAAGGTAGGTTAAATTTGGCTTTCATTCCCAAATTTTTATGTTGTAAGCTAAAAGCACAACTTTGAAAAACATAGCCTAATTTTGCTAAAATATCTAAAGTTCTTCTATGTCTTAGAAAAAAGAAAACAAGTTTTTTATACCATGCTATACCAAATTTTTGAGCTATATCAAAGCGTACTTTTTCAATAGCACTATCCACTCTTAAATGACTTGGGCAAACTTCAACGCAATTTGTACATAAAAAACACGATTCAAAAGTTTTTTTAAGATTTTTATCAAGTTCTAGTTCTTGGCTTTCATAAGCGCTGATTAGATCCAAAAAACCACGAGGAGAAGTGCTCTCATCGCGGTTTATCTCATGTATAGTACAAACTGGTATGCATTTGCCACATTTTACGCAAGCATTAGAGATTTCATTAATGTTTAACATATCAAACCGTTTTGGAAAATACTTTTTTATCTTCACTAATACGTTTTAAATATTTATCAAAACACATAGCAATATTACGTATTAAAAGCACTCCTGTTTCATTAACTTTGATATAATTCTTATCTATAGTGACAAATTCATTAAGCCCTTCAAGTTCTTTTAAATCATGCTTAAAATACTCAAAAAAATCAATCTTAAATTTACTTTCTACATTTTTTATATTAAGGGCAAAATTACTCATAAGTTCCATAATAACAGCTTTTCTTAGTTCATCATCATCATTAAGCATAATGCCTTTTTCACAAGGTAATCTACCCTCATCAATAGCTTTTTCATAGCTTGGCATATCTTTGAAATTTTGCATATAATGTCTTTGTCCTTCACCTATACTTGTTAAGCCAATACCAATTAAATCAGTTCCACCTTTTGTGGTATAACCTTGGAAATTTCTATGTAAGCTGCCATTTTCTAAAGCTTTAAAAAGTTCATCTTGTGGTTTTGCAAAATGATCCATTCCTATCATTTTATAGCCATTTTGAGTTAAAAATTTTTCACAATATTCTAAAATTTGAAGCTTTATATCAGGGCTTGGCAATGTACTTTCATCAAATTTTCTCATATTTTTTTTAAGCCAAGGCACATGTGCGTAGTTAAAAATAGCAAAACGATCAGGATTGATTAATAATGCTTTTTCTAAAGTTTGTTTAAAGCTTTCTAGGCTTTGATAAGGAAGACCATAGATTAAATCCATATTTACCGAGTTAATACCTTTTTTTCTTACCATATCTACTGCATTTTTGGTTAATTCAAAAGGTTGAATTCTATGAATTTCTTTTTGAACCTTTTCATCAAAATCTTGCACACCAAAACTAATACGATTAAAACCATTTTGGATTAAAACATCTGCTTGTTCTTCATTTAAAAATCTAGGATCAATCTCGCAACTTACTTCGCTATCTTGGGTAAAATTTGGAAAAATACTTTTTATTTTTAAAATCAAACTTTGTAATTGTTTAGCGCAAAAGAAAGTAGGTGTGCCACCACCAAAATGCATTTGTGCTACTTCTCTTTGAGTATTGATGATATTTGATAAAAGATCAAGTTCTTTAAAAAGATAGTTTAAATATCTTTCTTTGCTTTCTTCTTTAGCAGTATATATTACATTGCAACCACAAAAATAACAAGCGCTTCTACAAAAAGGCAAATGAAAATACAAAGATAATTGCGCTTTTTGTTCTTTTAAAATTTGTATATAATCCTCATATTTAAATTGAGTGTTAAATTCTACTGCAGTAGGATAAGAAGTGTATCTAGGTCCTGCTTTAGAGTATTTAATAAAGCTTTTATAATCTTTCATTTAACTTTACCTTTTGCATCATTTCTGTCATATCAATAAACAAGTTAGGATGTTTTGCATGGATATTGCTGATTAATTGATCTAAATCAATATTAACTTCTTTTATACCTTTGGCTACTTGATGTTTAATCTCATCCATTGCAACTGTCCAAACATCATTAAAGTCAATAGGAATTTGTTGATAAATAGCCTTTTCAAGTTTAAGCTCAAAATTATCTTTTTGCATTTCTTTGGCATTTTGTAAGAACTCAATTAAGGTTTTTACAGAAAACATAGTTTTAACTTCATCATTTTCGTCTACTATAAACCATGGTTCAGGTGCTAACTCATGACCATTTTTTAGGCTTAACTTTTTTTCTTTATCGTTAATGTGGGTGAGATGAAATATAGTTTGATTGTGCTTTTCTATGCCTAAATGGCTTGATAACTCATTGATGATATCTTGAGAACTTTTTTTACTTAGACTATTCAATCTTGATCCTTATTTGTTTAGTAGTTTTGCAATTTCTTTTGCATGATAGGTTATAATAAGCTTAGCTCCTGCTCTTTTAAAGGCAAGCATAGTTTCAAGCACTATTTTTTCATAGTCAATCACACCTGCTTTTTGACCCGCTTTTAACAAAGCATATTCTCCACTTACATTATACACACAAAGTGGAAGCTTAGAGTGATTTGCTATATCTTTAACTACATCTAAATACGCAAGTGCTGGTTTAACCATCAAAATATCAGCACCTTGTTTTTCATCTTCTAAACTCTCACATAAGGCTTCTTTACCATTGGCAAAATCCATTTGATAGGTTTTTCTATCTCCATAACTTGGTGCAGAATCAGCCACATCTCTAAAAGGCCCATAATAAGCTGAGGCAAATTTGGTAGAATAAGCCATAATAGGTAAATTTTCAAAACCATTTTCATCTAAGGTTTTTCTTAAAGTTTCAATAATACCATCCATCATACCGCTTGGTGCTATCATATCAGCGCCGTTTTTGGCATGAATTAGAGCTTGTTTGGCTGAAATTTCCAAAGTTAAGTCATTATCTACGCTTTTGCTTTTTGGATCAATAATGCCACAATGACCATGATCGGTATACTCACAAAAACAAAGATCAGTAATCACTACTAAATCAGGAAATTTTGCCTTAATAGCCCTTAGACTTGTAGCTATCAAACCATCATCACTTAATGCATCACTGCCACAGCTATCTTTTTTAGAGCTTTCCAACACACCAAATAAAATAATCGCTTTAATACCAAGATTAACTAACTCTTCGCATTCTTTTAAAATTTCATCTAAGCTCATTTGAAACACACCTGGCATAGACGTGATTTCATTTTTAATATTAATACCATTGACAACAAAAAGTGGATAGATTAAATCATCTAAATTTAAGGTATTTTCTTTTACTAGGCTTCTAATATTCTCATTAAGTCTTAATCTTCTAAAGCGTTTAAACATAAATTTCCTTTTTGTTTGTTAAAATTGCTTAAATTCTAGCATATTTTTTATAAAAAGGTAAAGTAAAATAATGACTATTCAAATTTCTGAAATAGCAAAACTTCCCACTCGTTTTGGAGAATTTAATATACAAAGTTTTAAAGAAAACGATAAAGAACATCTTTGTATTTTTAAAGGGAAATTAGAAAAAGAAGTTAATATTAGAATCCATTCAGAATGTTTAACGGGCGATGTTTTAGGAAGTTTAAAGTGTGATTGCGGAGAACAGCTTGATTTTTCTTTAAAATATATCCAAGAGTATGGTGGTATGGTGATTTATCTAAGACAAGAAGGAAGAGGTATAGGGCTTTTTAATAAAATCAATGCTTATGCTTTACAAGATAAAGGTTTTAACACTATAGAGGCAAATCATCAATTAGGATTTAAAGCAGATGAGCGTAGTTATGAAATAGTAGATTTTATACTCAAATATTATAAGATTTCTAAGATTAATCTTTTGACTAATAACCCTGAAAAACTTAGCTCTTTGAAAGGAAAAGTAAATTTAAGAATTCCTATTTTAATTGAAGCAAATCGTTTTAATAAAGATTATTTAGAAATTAAACATACGCAAATGGGGCATTTAAATTGAAAACTTACGAAGAGCAATTAAATTTTTTAAAAGACTTTGCAAATAAAGATGATTTTTTCCAAAAAATCACACTCTATAAAGAGTTGCTAAAAAAATTTAATGCTGTACATAATCTAACTCATCTTGAAAACATAGACGATAATATTATCGATAGTATAAAAATTTTAGATTATTGTGATTTGACTGATAAAAAAAAGGTTATCGATGTTGGAAGTGGAGCCGGTTTTCCTGCGATATTTTTAGCATGTATTTTGGGAAATAGTAATTTTTTTCTATTTGAGCCTAGTGTTAAAAAGGCTTCTTTTTTAAGAGTAATCAAAACTGAACTTAATTTGATAAATGTAAGTATTATAAAGGAAAAATTACAAAATCATCCACCTTTTAAAGCAGATTTAATCACCTCAAGAGCATTGATGGATATAAAACCTTTGATTGTAATTTCAAATGGTTTTTATGATGAAAAAACTTCATTTTTGCTTTATAAAGGTAGCGAGGTTTATGATGAACTACAAGGAATGAAAGATTATAAAATTTTCAACCGTGGTTTTAGAAATTATTGTCTTTTAAAGGTAAAGGAAAAATTATGTTGATTTTTGGACACCCTTTGATAAATATGCAAAAATTTAGTTTTTATGAAAATATTTTTATAAAAACAAATGTAAATTGTTTTGATTATAATGAGCAAAATATAAAAAGTGCAAAAGATGAAAAAATAGATTTTGCTATATATGCTAAGAATGAGGAAGAAATTTTACTTTCTAATGCACTAGGGGCAAAATATATTTTAATAGAAGATGAAAATTTGGCCAAAACTGCTTCAAAAATAGCTGAATTTTATATGTTTGATTCTAAAATTTTACTTTTGCTTGATACTTTAAAAAACAATCTAAAAAAAGCTTATGAATTAAGTGTAGATGGTGTTTGTTTAAAATCTTATATTAGATAAACTAAACCCTTAATGGGTTTAGTTTAATTAT